>JASHVM010000086.1:0-3694 GCA_030044595.1 Streptosporangiaceae bacterium | reverse complement strand
TGGACGCCCTCTGGCAGTCGCGGCCGGTTGGCGACTACCGAGGGGAGCCCTGCCTCGTCCTGGACGACCTCGGCGACCGGCTGCACATCGCCTACCTGGGCCGGGACGCCGCGCGGGCCGCGCAGCTCGGTTACTGGGAGATCGACAGGGCGGTCTTCGAGGTCGTGGTCGCGCGGCACGACGTGGCTAACCTCACCGAGGAACGGGTGGACGTCCCGCTGACCGCGGCCACGTTTCCGGCCTCCAGCGCCAAGCACGCGGTCCCGGCCTCCAGCGCTAAGCACGCGGTCCCGTCCTCCAGCGCTAAGCACGCGGTCCAGGCGAGCGCGCCCGTGCTCGCGGCGCGCCTGCCGGACCTGGTGACCGCCTGGCACGGGTCACCGGCGCCCGAACCCTGGCCGGAGGCTCAGGCTGCGGCCGACGCGCGGCCCGATCCTGGTCCGGGATCCGCGACACCAGCGCCGGCAGGCCGGCGCGCCGGTCACAAGGACCGGATATCGCCTGGGTCGGTCTTCGCCGAGCTCCTCACCCTGTCCGGCATCTCCCAGGCCTCTTACGCCGTGGACGACGAGGTGCCAGGTGCGATGTGCCTGGTGAAGGCCGACGGAGGCTTCGAGGTGTTCAACCGGACCGAGAACGCGCGGCTCGAGGTGCGCTTCTTCGAGGACGAAGAGGCGGCGTACTTCTACCTGTTCGGCGTCCTGGCGTCCGAAGCGGTCCGCAGTGGACGGCTCAGGCCCACCTGGCCCGGCGAAGCCAATGGACACAACAACTCTTCTGGCGCGCTGCGAACATCATCAGCAGCCTCAGAGAACGTTTCGAAGTACTTACGGGCCAGAAATTTACCCAAATCGCCGTCTCGTCCAGCTAGGGTTTGGTTAGCCGGCGGGGCTGACGGTCCCCCGCTCCCCAAGCAGCCCCGTCGGCCCCCCGAAGCTCAAGTTCGCAAAAGCATCGCGCGTATCACAAAACGGTTATTTTGTCATTGCCGACCAGCCGTGATGTAATTTCACCGCAGGTTCTGTTACTGCTTCGCGGGCTTCTGATAACGGCACGTCAGCGCGAGATACCAGAGTTCGGCGCCCGGTACTGTGGCGTCCGTGACTGGTGCACCCGGCCCGCCCGCTGGGAACAGCCGAGGCCCTAGCGGCCCGAAGCCGTCCGATCCCCCGCTGGTGACTCCCGGCGTAGCCAGCCTGGCGGTTCGCGAACTGTTGCGCGGCGCGCGCCGTCACGGCAAGGTCCTGGCGGCCTTGCCGGACGCGATCTACCTTGAATTCGCCGATCCGGTTCCCGAGCCGCGCGTCATCGCCGTCGCGCCGCCGGACGCTATCAGGCTGCCGAACGCGATCATCACCGGCCCCTGGGAGGCACGCTCGTCCGCGGAATGCTGGGCAGGCGGCGACCGCGTCATGGCCTGCGGGCTGGACATCCGGATCACCCGGTGGTGGGATCCATCGCCGGTGTTCGGGCCGCTGTCCAGGATCCGGCTCGATCACGGCTGCAGCGTCCTGGCCAGGCTTTGCGCGGCGGCCGACCGCGCTCCGGGACTGGCCGGCCACGACGGGCCGGTCCGGCTGGCGGCCTGCTGCGCGAGCGGTGACCTGGCGGGCGCGGTCGAGGCGGTTGATCAGCTGGTGGGCCTGGGCCCCGGCCTGGTTCCCAGCGGCGACAGCGTCATCAGCGGTGTCCTGCTCGCGCTCAGGCTGCTGGGCGGCGCGATCTCCGGGGGAACGCGGGCGGTATGGCTGGCGAACTGGCTCAGCGCCTCTGCCACCTGCTACGCGGCGCAGCGGACGACGACGCTGGCGGCCTCGCTGCTGCACTGCGCCGCCAACGGCCAGGCGGCGGCCGAGGTCTCCGCCGTCCTGCTCGGGATGGCGGGCCAGGAGCCGCTCGAGCCCGCGGCCGCCAAGCTGCTCACGGCGGTGCAGGGGGCCGATCTGGCGTGCGGCCTGGTGGCCGGCTGCCGGGCGGCGCTGCTGCTTTCCGTATCCTGATCGCCATGACCGTTCCGCTGACCGGACAGCAGTACCAGATCGGCGCGGGCCGCTACCGGGCCACGGTGACCGAACTCGGCGCCGGGCTGCGCGAGCTGACGTTCGGTGACCAGCCCGTGGTCACCAGCTACGGACCCGACGAGCTGCCGCCGGCCGCCGCGGGCCAGCTGCTCGCGCCCTGGCCGAACCGGATCGACGGCGGGCGGTACACCTTCGGCGGCGGCCAGCTGCAGCTGGCGCTCACCGAGCCCGCTCACGGCAACGCGATCCACGGCCTGACCCGCTGGACGGCATGGACGCTGATCAGGCACGACCAAAACGGGGTGCGGCTGCGCAGCACCCCGCATGGCTACCAGGGGTATCCGTTCTGCCTGGAAATCGACGCCGAGTACCGGCTGGAGGAAGACACCGGCCTGCACGTGGCCATCACCGCGCGCAACCAGGGCAGCCACGCGGCTCCCTACGGCACCGGCTCACACCCGTACCTGACCGTCGGGACCGCCTCGGTCGACGGGTGCGAACTGACCGTCCCCGCGGGGTTCTGGCTGCCGACCGACGATCGCGGCATCCCGTCCGGACCCGCCGCCGCGGTCGACGGCACGCCGTATGACTTCCGCAAGCCGCGAACGATCGGCGCCACCCAGCTTGATCACGCGCTGACCGGGCTGGACCGGGGCGGGGACGGCCGCGCCTGGGCGCAGCTGGCGGCAGGCGGCGGCGCGGGAACCCGGGTCGGCCTATGGGCCGGCGAGGGATACCGGTGGCTGCAGGTGTTCACCGGCGATCCCCTCCCGCCGGAACGCCGCCGCAAGGCGGTGGCTATCGAGCCCATGACCTGCCCGCCGAACGCCTTCGTGACCGCCGAGGACCTGCTGGTTCTCGAGCCCGGCGAGTCAGTCACGCACAGCTGGGGCATCGAGGCGTTCGACGGCTAGCGGCGCTGTTTCCTCGGGGTCTCGTCAGCGTGGACAGTTACCCCGCTATTTCCGGAGGTAACTGTCCACGCTGTGGGTCGGCGAGCGTGCCGGCGATGCGGGCCAGGTCCGCGGGGGTGTCGATGTCGTCAGGGCTGCCGGTATCGCCGCACTCCACGAGCGTGACAAGGTCGGGCCGGGCGCGCAGGAACGCCCTGGCTCCGGTGTCACCGGCGGCCAGGGCGATCACCTCGGGCCAGTGCTCGCGGGCGACGAGCACGGGGTTGCGCGGTTTCCCGTCGTAGGCGGCCACCGCCACGCTCGCGCCGCCGCGGTACGCGGCGATCAGCCGCGCTACCGCCTCCGGCCCGACCAGCGGCTGATCCGCGAGAGCCACCACCACCGCGCCCACGTCGGCGGGAAGCGCCTCCGACGCCTGGTCGGAGTTCCCCGCCCGCGCGGCGTCCAGGGCACGCAGGGCGGCGCGGAGCGAGGAGCCCATGCCGGTCTGCCATTCCTCGTTGTGCACGGCGTGTATCCCGCTCAGCTGGATCCGGGCGGCGCCGGTGACGACTACGATCGGGTCCGCGCCGCCCGCCCGGAGCAGGGCGACGCCGCGTTCGGCCAGGGTCTGCCCGTCTACCTCGACGAGCGCCTTGGGCCGACCGAACCTGGATCCTTCCCCCGCGGCGAGCAGCACCCCCGCAACCGACGTGCGCACGGCTCCCAAGCCTACGCTGCCGCCCGCGTGGGTCCTGGCCGCGGATGGCCGGCCGCCCG
>JASHVM010000726.1:0-5086 GCA_030044595.1 Streptosporangiaceae bacterium | reverse complement strand
TCGGACTGAACAGCAGCGGGAACGTGTTCGGGTCGGGGTTCCGGGCCAACGCCACGATCGGCCGGGCGATCCGGCTCGGCGTGCTCAACGCGTTCGGCCTGCGCCCGCACGAACTCGACCAGGCCACGCAGGGTACGCCGGCCAAGTACACGTTCTGCATCGGCGAGAACGAGGAGGAAAGCCCCTGGCCGCCGTTGCACGCCGAGTTCGGCCTGGCTGGCTCCGACAGCGCGGTGACCGCAATGGTCATCCGGTCCTGCGTGCACATCGAGGCGCGGCACACCAGGGTGCCCGAGCAGCTGGCCACCGACATCGCCGGGACGATATCCCGGACCGGCGCGCTCATCCACGAGACGATCAGCGCCGCCGTGGTGCTCAGCCCGGAGCACGCCCGGCTGTTCAGCCGGGCCGGGTGGGCCAAGCACGACATCAAGCAGTTCCTGTACGACCGCGCGGTCTGCTCCCGGGCGGAACTGGCCGCGGCCGGCAAGGAGGCCGTGTCGAGCCGGACCCGCTGGCGGCTGCCGGCCGATCACCCGGGCGCGCTGCCGCTCGATGCCGGGGACGGCCCGGTCCGGGTGCTCAACTCCCCCGGCGCCGTGCTCGTGGTGGTGGCCGGGGCGGGCAACGCGGGCGTGTCCGCCGTGGTCGAGACGTTCGGTCCGCGGGGCGGGCCGCCTCCCATGACCCGGGTCAGCCCGGCGGCTTCGCCGGCCGCGTCCTCACAGCCCTAGCAGGCGGGCGGCGTTGTGCTTGTAAATGCCGGGCTTGACCTCGTCCCGGATGGCGGTCAGCTCAAGGTCCTTGCGCCACCGCTCCGGCGTGAGCATCGGGAAATCGGTGCCGAAGAGCACCTTGTCCTTGAGCAGCGTGTTCGCGTACTGCACCAGTATGGGCGGGAAGTACTTCGGCGACCAGCCCGAAAGGTCGATGTAAACCTGCGGCTTGTGCGTCGCCACGGCGAGCGCTTCCTCCTGCCACGGGAACGACGGGTGGGCCAGGATGATCGGCATGTCCGGGAAGTCGACGGCGACATCGTCGAGGTACATCGGGTTGGAGTACGCGAGCCGGATCCCGCCGCCGGCCCGCTGCCCGGCGCCCGCCCCGGTCTGGCCGGTGTGGAACAACGCCGGCAGCCGGGCGGCCTCGATGACCTCGTACAGCGGGTACGCGGCGCGGTCGTTGGGGTAGAAGCCCTGCGCGCTCGGGTGGAACTTGAAGCCGCGCACCTGGTACTCCTCGATCAGGCGTTTCGCGGTGTGCACGCCCGCCGGACCGCGGGCCGGGTCGACGCTGGCGAACGGGATGATGACATCGGCGTTCGCCAGCGCTCGTTCGGCGATCTCCTCGCTGGACACGCGGGCGGGGCGGTCCATGACGTCGATGGTGAACGTCACCGCCGCCATGTTGCGGTCCCGGTAGTACCGGGCCAGCTCGTCCACGGTGTACGCGCCCGGGTCGGTCTTGAAGTACGCCGCCATTGCGTCAAGCGCCTCGCCCGTTTCCGGGACCCCGGCCGGTTCGGTCACGGACCGGTGCACATGGGTGTGCACGTCGATCGCGTCCAGCGTGCTCAGGTCCACCCGCGGCCTCCGGGTCCCGGCTACCAGACCCGCCGCGCGACCTCGCCGACCAGTTCGAGCTTGCGCTGCTGGGTGTCCGCGCCGATGAGGTTCGCGCCGATGGACACCGACGCGAACCCGCACTGGGTGGACACGGCGAGGCGGTCGAGGTCGACGTACTTGGCCGCCTCGTTGATCCGCGCGACGACTTCCTCGGCTGGCTCGACCTCGGTGGTCTTGCTGGATATCAGGCCGAGCACGACCACCTTGTCGTCAGGCACCTTAGCCAGCGGCTCGAACGTGCCCGAACGCTCGTCGTCGTACTCCAGCAAGAACACGTCGATGTTGCGCATCCGGCCGAAGACCGCCGCGGCCGTGTCGTCGTAGCCGCCGGTCGCGATCCACTTGCTCTGGTAGTTGCCCTTGCACAGGTGCAGGCCGAAGGTGACGCCTGGCACGTCCGCGATCGAGTCGATGATGTCGACGCCCTCGGTGAGCGTGCGCTCGGTGGGCATGCCGAGCCCCTCGCGCAGCGTGCGGTTCTCCGGGTCGACGAGCGTCCCGAGGTCGGGTGAGTCGATCTGGACGTAGGTACAGCCGAGGCGCGCGAGCGCGTGCACCTCGTCGCGGATGACCGTGGCGGCGTCGGCGAACATCTCGTACGCGTCCTTGTAGGCCGCGGTCGACAGCTCCGGTGACCAGGCCGAGTACAGCACCAGCGGGCTGGGCAGCGTCACCTTGACCGGCTTGCGCGCGCGGCCCCGGGCGTAGGCGAACTCCTCCAGGGTCAGCATCCGCTTGCCCCTGAACTTGCCGGTGATCGTGATCGGTGCGTGCCAGTCCCAGATCTCCCCGCCCTTGCCGTGGAAGTTAACCGGGGCGCCGGGCCGTTCGGTGACCCCCTCCACCTCGGACAGCAGCTGGTCGAGGAAGGAGAATCGGCGTAGCTCCCCGTCGGTGACGACGTCGAGACCGCACCCCTCCTGCAGGGCGATCCCCTCGTCAACGGCGCGGTCCTCGATCTGCTTGAACTCGTGCGGATCCATCCGGCCGTCGTCCATCGCCGCCCGGGCCTCGAACAGGTGCTGCGGGCGCAGTAGTGAGCCGACCACCTCGGCGTGGTAAGTGCCCGTCATCTTCCCTCCTTCGTTTACATCCCTAAGTACTCGCAGCAGGCGGGCAGGGAAAGAGCCCAAATTCCGGCATTGACGGCCGCCACAAGCGCCGCGGCGCACTGTACCGCGCTCACCACAAACGCGGAGGCGATCGGGTCGCTGCGCGGCCGACGGCACCGGGCACCGGCCTCCTCGGCGGTAAGGCGGCGGAATGTCGTAGCGCCGTGGCAGTATCGGATCCGCGCTTCGCCGTGCCGGCGGCGCGCGGGTAGCAGTTCCCGACCGAGCCAGGGGAGTTGCCGCGACGACATGTTCCGTGCTGACCTGCATATTCACTCCAGATTCTCGCGCGCTTGCAGCAAGGACTGCGATATCGAGCATCTGTCCTGGTGGGCACGGCGCAAGGGGCTCACGGTGGTGGGCACCGGGGACTTCACCCACCCGGCGTGGGCGGCGGAACTGCGGGAAACCCTCGTCCCGGCCGAGCCCGGCTTGTTCCGGGTCCGGCCGGACCTGGAACGGCGGCTCGCGCGTGATTCGCCCGCGACGTGTTCCGGGGACGTCCGGTTCCTGCTCTCGGTGGAGATATCCACCATCTACCGCCGCGAGGAGCGCACCAGGAAGGTCCACCACCTCATCTACGCGCCGAGCTTTGACGCCGCCGACCGGATCACCGCCGCGCTGGCCAAGATCGGCAACCTGGCCTCTGACGGCAGGCCGATCCTCGGCCTGGATTCGCGCGACCTGCTGGAGATCACGCTTTCGGCCGACCCGGGCTGCTTTCTGGTGCCGGCGCATATCTGGACGCCCTGGTTCGCGGTCCTCGGCTCCAAATCCGGCTTCGACGCCGTGCCGGAATGCTACCGCGACCTCGCCGAGCACATATTCGCCGTCGAGACCGGCCTGTCGTCGGATCCGGCGATGAACTGGACCTGTTCGGCACTGAATCGGTACCGCCTGGTCAGTAACTCTGACGCGCACTCGCCGCCGATGCTCGGCCGCGAGGCGACGGTATTCGACACCGGCCTGGACTATTTCGCCCTGGCGGCGGCGCTGCGGACGGGAAACGGCCTCCGAGGCACGATCGAGTTCTTTCCCGAGGAAGGGAAATATCATCTCGACGGCCACCGTAAATGCGGGACCAGATTCGATCCGGAGCAGACTCGCGGGCTGAACACCATCTGTCCCGAGTGCGGTAAGCCGCTGACCGTCGGAGTGCTGCACCGGGTCGCCGAGCTCGCCGACCGCCCGGCCGGGTTCCGGCCGCCCGGGACGGCCGGATACACCTGCCTGGTGCAGCTGCCCGAGATCGTCGGCGAAATCCTGGCCACCGGGCCGAAGAGCAAGAAGGTGGGCGCCGAAGTGGGCCGGCTGGTCGCCGCGCTCGGACCCGAACTCGGCATCTTGCAGGAGGTCCCGCTCGACGAGATCGGCCGGGCCGGCGGGTCGCTGTTCGGCGAGGCCATCGCGCGGCTGCGCCGCGGCGACGTGATCAGGGACGCGGGATACGACGGGGAGTACGGCACGATCCGGCTGTTTCAGCCGGACGAATTGGACGGCGCGGCCTTGTTCGCCGTAACTAGCGTGCTGGCCCCGCCCCCGGAAGAGCCTGTTTCCTCCGAACGGACGGTGGCGGCCGCCGTCGCGGACCCGCTTCCCGCCGGCCAGCCGCACACGGCCCCAGCGGCTGAGCCGACGGGCGGGACAGGATCGGTGCTCGACGGCCTGGACCCCGACCAGCGGGCCGCGGCCGCCGCCGCGGGGCCGCTGCTGATCATCGCGGGGCCCGGCAGCGGCAAGACCCGGGTGCTCACCCACCGCATCGCCGACCAGATCGCCGAGCGCGGCGGAAGCGCCGGGCGCTTCCTGGCGATCACGTTCACCCGGCGGGCCGCCGAGGAGATGCGGGCCCGGCTGGCCGCGCTGTGCCCGGGCCGGGAGGACCGGATCACCGTAACCACGTTCCACGGCCTGGGGCTGCAGATCCTGCGCGAGCACCATGGCCTGGCGGGGCTCCCGCCGCGGTTCGGGGTCGCGGACGAGGTGGCCCGGCTCGGCGTGGCGGCCGAGCTGACGGGTTCGGAGCGGGACGGCCGCAAGCTGCTCGCCGGGCTGGCCGACGACCCGGACGGCAAGCTGGCCTTGCGCAAGGAACTGGCCGCCCGTGACCTGGTTGACTTCGACAGCCTGGTGGAGATGCCAGCCGCGCTGCTCGATGACCACCCGGCGGTCACCGCCGAGCTGCGCACCCGGTGGCCGCGGATAAGCGTGGACGAGTACCAGGACATTGACCCCGCGCAGTACCGCCTGCTCCGCACGATCAGCGGCGACGGCGCGGGCCTGACCGTCATCGGGGACCCGGATCAGGCTATCTACGGCTTCCGGGGCGCCGATGTCGGCATCTTCGGC
>JASHVM010000085.1:0-3232 GCA_030044595.1 Streptosporangiaceae bacterium | reverse complement strand
GGGCGTACAACGGGGCGAGCTTGGGGTCGTGCCCGCGCGAGGCGAGGAAGTCGGCCAGGATGTACTCCACCTGGCCGGCGATATCGCTCAGCAGCGTGCCGTAGGTGCCCGTGCTTGAGCCTGGGTTGGAGTCCCTGACCAGGATGCGAAAGCCGTCGGCGTTGTCGTCGATGTACTTGAGCAGGGTCACCGCCGCGGCCTCGAACTTGTCCCTGGTGTGGTCGCCGTCCAGGAGCGTGGTCGCCATCGTCAGCAGGCGCTCCACTTCCCGGTCCACGACCACGGCGTAGAGCCCCTCTTTGCCGCCGAAGTGCTCGTACACCACCGGCTTAGAGACGCCCGCCTGGGCGGCGATCTCCTCGATCGAGGTCCCCTCGAACCCGCGCTCGGCGAATAGCCGACGTCCGATGTCCAGCAGCTGCTGCCTGCGTTCCTGGCCGGTCATCCGCTTGCGGCCGGGTCTTTGGGGCTGGGTAGTCACCTGTTCATCATTGCGGCTTTGGCGACACCGCGCCACGCACCTGGCGGCGTTGCCCTGACGGCGCACCCTCGCCCGGCGCCGCCGCCAGGACTCGCCGGGTCATCGAGCCGAGTTTCCGGGTGGCGTTGGCGGGCCGCTTGGCCGTGAGCCGGTCCTCGTCCGGCCAGCGCACGTCGTAGGCCCAGCCGAGCTTCTCCAGCGCCCAGATGATGCGCGCGCTGATGTCGATCTGTCCCTTCAGCGCTCCGTGCCGGGCGCACGTCGGATCGGCATGGTGCAGGTTGTGCCACGATTCGCCGAAGGACAAGATGGCCAGCCAGGTGACGTTGCGCGACTTGTCGCGGACCTCGAAGTCTTCGCTGCCAAAGGTGTGGCAGATGGAGTTGATCGACCAGGTCACATGGTGCAGCAGCGCGATGCGCACCAGGCTCGCCCAGAAGAAGGCCGTCAGCGCGGCGTGCCAGGACATTCCCCACAGGCCGCCGATCAGCGCCGGGAGGAATAGCGAGACCGCCACCAGCGCGGGGAACCAGCGGTCGATCCGACGGATCCGCGCGTCGGCCAGCAGGTCGGGTGAGAACTTCTCCTGGGAGGTCTTGTTGGGGTCGAAAAGCCAGCCGATGTGGGCGTACAGCAGGCCCTTGGACAGCGCTTTCCAGTCGTCCCCGTACCGCCAGGGCGAGTGCGGGTCGCCTTCCCTGTCGCTGTACTTGTGGTGCCGGCGATGGTCGGAGACCCAGGTGATGACCGGCCCTTCGATGGCCAGGCTCCCCGCGACGGCCAGCGCGGTCCGCAGGCCGGTCTTCGCCTTGAACGATCCGTGGGTGAAGTACCTGTGGTAGCCGACGGTCACGCCGGCTCCGGATATGCAGTAGAAGGGCAGCGCGATCACGACGTCGTGCCAGCTCAGGCCCCAGCCCCATAGCAGCGGCACGGCCGCGACCAGCGCCGCCAGCGGGACGGCGACGAACAAGCCGACCAGGAAGCGCTGGCCCGCCGAGCTCTGCTCGTCCTCGACGTCCGGCCTGGCCGCACGCGGTCTGGTTCTGGTCACTTTCCGGGTGGTCTCGTCAGGCGATGGCGCCTGGTCGGTGGTAACAGTCGGCCGTGCCGCCTGGGTCGTGGCTTCGGCCGCGTTGACCGTGCCGGGAGAAGTGATCATCATGCTCCTCGGGGTTCGGGCCTGACGGGCGGGAGCGCCCGTACGCTTACGTAACCGTAGCCTACGATACCGTAGGTTCCGCAACACCCGTTGGGTGAATTTCCGCAAATAGGCGTATGAATTTTGGTATGCCACGCCGGCTCACGTCTCACCATTCGAGACACGTACCGCCTCGGCTCTCTCGCCGCAGCGCCAGAACGCTCGTGCGGCGCTGCGCCGTCCGCGCTGCCCGCGGAGCCGCTTCCAGGCCAGGATCGACCGCCTTTGACCGCCTTGGGCGCCTACCGCCAGGACCGTGCAAGCCGACGGCGTACCCCAGTTCTCCGGACAGCTTCCGGGTAGAGTGAGGACTCGAACAATCCCGGGTGGTCTAGCTGGCAAGACTACGGATTTTGGTTCCGTCAACGGAGGTTCAAATCCTCCCCCGGGAGCACGGCCGGCGTAGTGGGGCACCGGGCCGCAGGACTCTCCGTTCCGTTAGGGAAAGTGGGGTTTATAATTACTTTGTTTATGCGAAGCAAGTTACCTGCTCTTTCTGACCCACCTTGGGGGCTCAACCGGCTATGACGGCTAATTCCGGCGTGACGAGGGTGCCGGCGGGCGGGAGCGGCGGCGTGCAGGTGGGGCCGCACTACAAGTGGATCGCGTTGTCGAATACCACGCTGGGCGTGCTGATGGCCACCATCAACCAGTCCATCGTGCTGATCGCGCTGCCCGACATCTTCCGCGGCATCGGTCTCAACCCGCTGAGCCCGGGCAACACCAGCTACCTGCTGTGGATGTTCATGGGGTTCCTGGTGGTGTCCGCGGTGCTCGTGGTGTCCTTCGGGCGGCTCGGCGACATGTTCGGCCGGGTGCGGATGTACAACATGGGGTTCGCGATCTTCACGATCGCCTCGATCTTCCTGACCGTCACCTGGATGCACGGAACGTCCGGCGCGCTGTGGCTGATCCTCTGGCGGGTCGTGCAAGGCGTCGGCGGCGCGTTCCTGTTCGCCAACTCCACCGCGATCCTGACCGACGCCTTCCCGGCCAACCAGCGCGGCACGGCGCTGGGCCTGAACGCGATCGCGGCGATCGCCGGGTCGTTCATCGGGCTGCTGCTCGGAGGCCTGCTGGGCCCGATCAACTGGCACTTCGTGTTTCTCGTCTCGGCGCCGGTCGGGGTGTTCGGCACGGTGTGGGCGTACTTCATGCTGAAGGACATCGGCACCCGACGCCGGGCGCGGATGGACTGGTGGGGCAACCTGCTGTTCGCCGCGGGGCTGATCGCGATCCTGGTCGGCATCACGTACGGCCTGCTGCCCTACGGCGGGCATCCGATGGGCTGGACCAACCCGTCGGTGCTGGCCGCCATCTTCGGCGGCCTGGCCGCACTGGCGATCTTCGGCCTCGTGGAGACCAAGGTCGCCCAGCCGCTGTTCCGCCTGTCGCTGTTCCGGATCCGGGCGTTCGCCTGGGGCAACGTCGCGAACATGGCGATGGCGCTCGGCCGTGGCGGCATGCAGTTCATGCTGATCATCTGGCTGCAGGGCATCTGGCTGCCGCTGCACGGGTACAGCTTCAGCCAGACGCCGCTGTGGGCGGGC
>JASHVM010000084.1:0-4793 GCA_030044595.1 Streptosporangiaceae bacterium | reverse complement strand
CGGGCGGCGCCGGCGTCGGTGGCCAGGCGGCGGGCGCGGCCCACGTGTCCTTGCGCCGCGCGGGCCGCGGCCAGCGCGGCAGCGGGCTCGATTCCGTCCCGCCTGACAAGTACCTCAGCCACCGCGGACGACGCCGGCACCGCGAGCGTGACAACACGGCACCGTGACCTGATCGTCGGCGCCAGGTCCTCGGCCGAGGGGGCGCAGAGCAGCCAGACGGTCCGCGGGGCGGGCTCCTCGATCGCCTTAAGCAGCGCGTTCGCCGCCTGCTCGGTGCACCGGTCGGCATCTTCGAACAGCACCACCTGCCAGCGCCCGCCCGCGGGCGCGCCGGCCGCGCGCAGCACCAGGTCCCTGGTTTGCTTCACGCCGTACGAGAGTCCTTCCGGCCGGACCAGCAGGAGGTCTGCGTGCGTTCCCGCCCGCACCTGACGGCAGCACGCGCACTGGCCGCATCCCCCGGAGGGGCACAGCAGCGCGGCAGCGAACGCGCGCGCGGCCACCGACCGCCCCGACCCCGGCGGCCCGGTGAACAGCCAGGCGTGCGTCATCGCGCCAGGTTCCGGGCGTTCGCCGGCCAGCAGCGCCGCGGCGGCCGCCGCGGCCGCGGACAGCTGCGCGACCACCGCGTCCTGCCCGGTGAGCTCGGCGAAGAACCCGCTCATGAGCCTTCGCCCGCCTGGCGGTCACCGGGCTGCGGGGGAGCGGTCAGGATCTCCTCTTTCACCGCGGGGAAATCACCCGTCGGCGCTTCGGCGACCGAAGGGACCGGGTCGGGAAGCACGCCACGGATCCGGTCCTGGATGTCCCGGGTGATCTCGTCCTGCGGGCGGTCCGCGTCGAGCACGAGGTAGCGCGCGGGCTCGGCGCGGGCCAGCGCGAGGAACTCGGCCCGGACCCGCTGGTGGAATTCTGCGGGCTCAGCTTCCAGCCGGTCCGCCGAGCGCGTGCGCCGCCGAAGCCCGGCGATGGGATCCATGTCCAGCAGCACGGTGAGGTCGGGGGTGCGCCCGCCGGTCGCCCGCGAGTTGAGGCTGGCGATCTCCTCCACCGGCAGGCTCCGGCCCGCGCCCTGATAGGCCAGCGAGGAGTCCACGTACCGGTCGGTGATGACGATCTCGCCCCGGTCCAGCGCGGGCTTGATGACCGAGGCGACGTGCTCGGCGCGGTCGGCGGCGTACATGAACGCCTCGGTCCACGGCGACATGCCGGCGTGCTTGGTGTCCAGGAGCAGCGCGCGCAGCCGCATCCCGATCTTCGTCGCGCCGGGCTCGAACGTGGTCTCCACCTCATAGCCGAGGCCGCGCAGCCAGATCGCGGTGAGCCTGGCCTGCGTGGTCTTGCCGGAGCCCTCGCCGCCTTCGAAGGCGATCAGCAGCCCGGGCGGAGCGGGAGACGGCGCGTTCCCGTTGGGGTGCACCGTCTCCTGGGCGGGCGCGAACGCCGCGCCCCTGATCGCCGCCAGCAGGTCCTGCCGCAGCGGCACGCCCTTGCGGTCGTCCATCTGCCGGTAGGAGCTGATCCCGAGCAGGGCGGCGATGACCGCGGCCAGCAGGATCACCACGTTGTAGCCGACCGAGGTGTACACGATGTTGCCGATCTTCACGTTCCCCGACCCGCTTACGCCGGCGATCAGCTTGGTGAAGGCGGCCGACAGGAACGGCACGACGGCGATGACCAGGAACAAGATGACCTGGATGGAGGACTGGAAGAAGGCGAAGACCCGGCCGCGGGTGTCGTCGTCCACCTCCAGCCCCACGATCGTGAAGCCGGTCGAGTACGCGATCCCGGACAGCGCGCCGATCAGCACCACCAGCACGACGACCACGCCCAGGTTCGGGACCAGCGCGATGAGCGCGAGCGGCACCGCGGCCGCCGCGATCGACAGGCCGAACAGCCGGCGCAGGCTGAACCCGCGGGTCAGCCGCGGGCCGACGACCATGCCGAGTGCCATCCCGACGAAGATCGCGGCGAACACCAGGCCCCAGCCGGCGCTCCCGCCGTGCAGCGTGGCGGTGATGTAGATATAGCCCAGGCCCACCACCACGCCGGCCGCGACGAACCCGCCGACCATCCCGAGCATCAGGCCGCGCACCACCGGGCTGTGGCCGATGAACCGCCACCCCTCCCAGATCGACCTGGCGGTGGACGGCACGGCGATCGTGTCGCTGGCGTGCCGCTTGGGGATCTGGCGGATGAAGTAGACGGTGACCGCGGAGATGAAGTACGAGGCGGCGTTGATGTACAGCGCCAGGTCCACGTTGCTGGCGTGGAACAGCCCCGTGGCGCGGCTGACGCCCTCGCTGATCAGCGCCAGCACGCTGAACAGGGCGGCCGCGAGCGGCGCGGTCGCGTAGGTGCCGACCAGGCTGAGCTGGTTGGCCCGCTCCAGCTTGTCCTTCGGCACGAGGTTCGGGATCGACGCGGAGGTGGCCGGGCTCCAGAACTGGGTGGTGACGCCGGCCAGGAACTTGGCCAGGTAGATCCAGGTCAGGTTCGGGAAGATCGGGATGGACAGGAACAGCAGACCGCGGATCACGTCGCCGGTGATCATCGTCATCCGGCGGTCCAGCCGGTCCGCCACCGCGCCGCCCAGCGGCCCGAACAGCAGCGCGGGCAGCAGCGTGACCAGCCACACGCCGCCGACGGCCGAGGCCTTGGCCGCGTTGCCGCCGCTGGTCAGCGAAGGCGCCAGCGCGGTGAGGGCCACGATGCTCAGCCAGTCGCCGAGGCTGGACAGGGACAGCGCGACCCACAGCCGCCGGAACGGCTTGATCGACAGTACGCCCGGCTCATGGGCATGATGGCGCCGGGCGGCGCCGCGCCCAGGCTCCCCCCGGTCGGCACCGCCTTTGCGGGCTGCGGCGCGGAAGTTCACGGCGTAAAGCGTATCGGCACTGCTGGCCGCATAGCGGTCTAGTCCTTGATCGTGATTTTAGGCTCAGCTTTCAGGTGCAACTCCCCGTGGGTACCACGAAAGATCAAGATCTTTTTGACGCCGAACGGGCCGTGGTGGCAGTTTTCTTCCGTGTCTTGCCGGCCCGGGTGGTGCTGGCCCGGCGCGCCGGCGGCGGTGCCGCACGCCGGTCGGCCAGCAGCTCCGCGGCGCGCTGGACGGTGACCGACGCGACGTCGTCGCCCTTGCGCAGCGAGGCGTTGGTCTCGCCGTCGGTGACGTAGGGACCGAACCGGCCGTCCTTGATCACCATCGGCCTGCCGGTCGCCGGGTCCTCGCCGAGTTCCCGCAGCGGCGGCGCTGCGGCGCGGGCGCCGCGGCCGCGGGTCTTCGGCTGGGCGAACAGCTCCTTGGCCTCGGCCAGGGTCAGCGTGAACAGCTGGTCCTCCGAGTCCAGCGACCGGCTGTCCGAGCCTTTCTTCGCGTACGGCCCGTACCTGCCGTTCTGCACGGTGACCTGCTCGCCGTCCAGCTCGCCGAGGACCCGCGGCAGGGTCAGCAGGCGCAGCGCGTCGTCCAGCGTGACCGTGTCCAGCGACATGGACTTCAGCAGCGACGCGGTCCTGGGCTTGGCCGTGGCCGGAGCGTCGTCGCCGAGCCGTTCGGTCACGTAGGGCCCGAACCGCCCGGCCTTCGCCACCAGCGCGTGCCCGGTGCCGGGGTCGGTACCCAGCACCACCTCGCCGTTCGGCTGGTTGAAGAGCTCTTCGGCCCGTTCGACCGTCAGCTCGTCCGGTGCCATGTCCTCGGGGACGTTCACCCGCTGGCCGTCGCGTTCCAGATAGGGGCCGTACCGGCCGACCCTGACGACGATGTCGGAGTCGGCCAGCGGGAACGAGCTGACGTCTCGCGCGTCGATGTCGCCGATGCCGCCGACCAGGGACTTAAGTCCGCGGTCACCGCCGGCGCCGAAGTAGAACCGGCGCAGCCACGGCACCCGCTCGGCCTCGCCGCGGGCGATCTCGTCCAGGACGTCTTCCATCCGCGCGGTGAACTCGTAGTCGACCAGCTGGCCGAAGTGCCGCTCGAGCAGGGTGACGACGGCGAAGGCCAGGAACGACGGGACCAGCGCCGTGCCCTTCTTGAACACGTAGCCGCGGTCCAGGATCGTGCCGATGATGCTCGCGTACGTGGACGGCCGCCCGATCTCCCGGTCTTCGAGCTCCTTCACCAGCGACGCCTCGGTATACCGGGCCGGCGGCCTGGTGGAGTGCTCGGCGGGGGCGAGCCTGAGCACGTCGAGCGGATCCCTCTCCGCCAGCGGCGGCAGCCTGCGCTCGCGGTCGTCCAGGTCCGCGGCGGGATCGTCGGCGCCCTCGACGTAAGCCTTGAGGAACCCGTAGAAGCTGATGACCTTCCCGGTCGCGCCGAACTCGGCCCGCTCGCCCGCGCTGGACGTGCCCGCGACCCGGACCGAGACCGACTCGCCGGTGGCGTCCTTCATCTGGGAGGCCACGGTGCGCTGCCAGATCAGCTCGTAGAGCCGGCGCTCGTCGGAGGTCAGGCCGTCCCGCGCGACCTGGGCCGGGGTGCGGAAACTGTCCCCGGCTGGCCGGATGGCCTCGTGCGCCTCCTGCGCGTTCTTGACCTTGCTGGCGTAGATGCGGGGCGCGTCCGGCACGTAGGCGGCGCCGTAGAGCTCGGCCGCCTGCCGCCGGGCCGCGGTGATCGCCGTCTGGGACAGCGTGACCGAGTCGGTGCGCATATAGGTGATGTAGCCGTTCTCGTACAGCCGCTGCGCGGTGGACATCGTGTGCTTGGCGGAGAAGCCGAGCTTGCGGGAGGCCTCCTGCTGCAGCGTGGTGGTGCGGAACGGCGCGTACGGCGAGCGCCGGTA
>JASHVM010000725.1:0-4002 GCA_030044595.1 Streptosporangiaceae bacterium | reverse complement strand
CCGCGCCGCAGAAATCCGATGGTGCTGACCCCCGTATACGACAGGGGGCTTATCCCCCAGCCGACCGCGAAGACCAGCACGTCCATGCGACCAGGGCTATCCCGCAGAAGCTGAGCCGGGGTTAAGTCAGGACTAAGCCAGGGACGGCTGGGACGAGGGGGCGTGGCCGGCCGTACGTCCTGACTTTCGTCGCCGGGACGGGGTTCGCTCGGGTATAGAGCCGCTGGCAGGGGCGGGCGTTCAGATGGAGCGGATGGCACCGCCGTCTATGGGGATCATCGCGCCGGTGATGTAGGAAGCGGCCGGGGAGAGCACGAACGCGGCAACGTGCCCGAACTCGGCAGGTTCGCCGTAGCGGCGGAGCGGGATGGTCTGCGATACGCGGGCACGGACTTCGTCGGGGTCGCCGAGGAGCGCATCCAGCTGGCGGACCCGGTCGGTGGCGATCCGGACGGGCAGCAGCCCGTTGATCCGGGTCCCGGACGGCCCGTGCTCATCGGCGAGTGTCTTGACCACGCCGGCCAGCCCCGGGAACAGCCCGTTCGAGATGGCCAGGCCGGGCAGCGGGGCGCGGACGGAGGCGGCCAGGACGAAAGCGATAGAGCCGCCCGTCCCGGTGCGCGAGGCGGTCACACCACCATCGTCGCGTTCGCCGCCGAGGTCGGCCGCGAGCACCCGGGCCAGCCGCACCGCGCCCAGGAAGACACTCTCGAACGCGGACCGCCACGCGTCATCGCCGGTGTCGGCGACCGTTCCGCCCGGTGATCCGCCGACGCTGATCAGCGCGCCATCCAGGCGGCCGAAACGGTCTCGGGCCGCGGCGATCAGCTGGCTCGCAGCCGCCGGGTCGGCGTTATCCGCGATAGCCCATCCGGCAGCACCGGGCTCGGCGTCTTGCGTCAGGCGAGCTGCGGCGGCTGCCCCTGTGGACTCGTGCGGAGCGCTGAGCAGCACGCGTGCCCCGTCCGCGACCAGTGCCTGGGCCGCAGCGAACCCAAGGCCCCGGCTGCCGCCGGTCACCAGGTACACCCTGTCTCGCAAGCCAAGATCCATGCGGCCATTCTGCCGCGGGGCCTTGGACGCTAGTGGCGGGTGAGGGCTAGCTCGCCGGTCCGCCAGCCCGGTTCCGGCGAGCTTCGGCGCGTTCCTTGAGCGCCTTGCTCAGGGCCTGAAAACTGCCCTCGGCGTTGGTGAAGGTCTTGCCAGGGAACCTGGCGAGCAGGCCCCGGAAGGTCTCGCTCTGGACCACCCGCGTCCCGCCGCCGACGGGGGTCAGCGTGAAGGCGTGCTCGCCGCTGATGATGCCGGGCAAGCTGGAGGTCCACCGCAACTCGGTTCCGGGCTGGGCGGCGGTGATTTTGGGCTTGACGGTCATCAGGCGCCCGTTGGCCGGGTGCCTGCTCCGAAGCGTGATCCGCTGCCCCACGGCCACGTTCCCGGCCGCTGCCACGAACAGCGGGTTCCACTCGTGGTAGCTGCTGAGATCGGTCAAGATCGCCCATACCTCCATCGGAGGAGCGCCGATATCGATCGTTGCCGACATGGTTCTCATCGAGTCCTCCGCTGCGGCGGCCGGGGCCTGGTTCAAAGCCAGCTTTCTCCGTAACCTGTACGTGGTTATCGCAGGATACTACGTACACCGCACGACGAAATGCAGGGCCATGGACATGACCGGAACCTCTGCACCGCCAGCGGGCCAGGCCAGCAGCGCCCGTAGCGGTGATCAGCCCGCCGTGCCTGCTGACTTGCGCCTGCTGTCGGTGTGGGAGATGCCTGAGCGTGGCACGCGGGGGCCGAAGCCGCGTCACGACCGCGCGGTCATCGCAGCTGCCGCCGTGCGGATCGCTGACGCTGAGGGCCTGGACGGGCTCACCATGCGCCGGGTCGCCACCGAACTCGGCATGGCCACGATGACCTTGTATAACTACCTCCCCACCAAGGATCACCTGGCCCAGCTCGTCATCGACGAACTCGCCGCCGAGTACGCCTATCCGCACGCGCCCCCCGCCGACAAGCGCTCCGCCATCGCCGAGCTGGCCCGGCAAGCCCGCGAGATCGCCCGGCGCCACCCCTGGGTGGCCAGGCTCATGCAGCTGCCTTACCCGCCCGGCCCGAACGGGCTCCGCTACCTCGACTACTTCCTCGGGCTCCTGGACGGCTCCGGGCTGGACACCGGGGCCAGGCTCGAAGTCATCGCGCTGATCAGCGGCTTTGCCACCATGTACGGTGCCATGCAGGCAACCCTCGCCCGGCAAGGCGTCACCGGCGCCCAGCACGCGGACATGCACGCGCGGGCATTCGCCCGTGCAGCGGCCAGCGGCCAGTACCCGAACCTGGCCGCGGCGCTCGCCACACCAGGCCCCGCACGCGCCCAGGACGACGTATTCGAATCCAGCATCAGCCGCCTCATCGACGCCGCCAGACCAGCCGACAACCCGCAATGACACGGCCCCAACTCGGGCCAGAAGGGGAAGGATCCGCCCCGCTCAACCAGCGCTGGCGCACCCTCCAGCACATCACCGCCAGCCCCCAGCAAACCGGCGCCACCGCCCGCGCAGCGCTCGTCCTCACCCATTTTCGAGTACGGCTACATCACGTGAATTTCGTTGAGATCACGTCGCTGAAATCCGATTTGCTACGGTATCGCCATAATGATGGTCCGCGAGTTACGCCCGGTGACCTGTGGAAGGACTGTGCATAAACTGGTGGATAACCGCAGCTAGATGCGGATAACCGCTTGTTTTTTGTGGATATAGTGTGGATGCCGAAAAGAATAGAAATAATTGCGCATAGGCCCTTGCGCGACCCCTCACCGAGGCAGTAGAAATACTTTCACCGTCAGAGACGGGCACCACCCGGGGGCGACTCCGGGACGTGGGAGAAGCCGGTCAACCGGCACCTCGCACGGGTGGCTGGTACTGGCGGACGGCCCGCGGGACCGGGAAAGCCGGGCAACTGGTCAACCTGGTACCGCGTGACCGGGCAAGGCCCCCTCCATCTCATACGTGGAGGGGGCCTAGTTCTATTCTGCCGGACGGATACGTCTTCCCCGCAGAACGACACGCCAGAATTCGCTGGCGCGCCATCGGCATTTAACGGCCCTCGCAGCCCGCCGGGTTCGTCCCGGGCCATCAATAGGTAAATGAGACGAGCAGCGCCACCAGCGACACGGCGATGATTGTCAGGGTGACCAGCCTGAGCTGTCCCGGGCGGTGATGCGGCAGCCGGCCGAGCTGCCAGATCACCAGGGCGACGGCCAGCAGGATCAGACCCGGGACGACGTCCTTTTTCAGCACGACGCCGCCGACGGCGGCGAAGGAGATCGCCGTCCGGGTCCAGGCCAGCGCCGTCCGCTCCCGGGCCAGGCCGGGATCACGGTCCTCAGGGTCGTTATCTTCGGCCGTCATCGCAGCGCCGAGACCAGGACCACTACGGCGGAGACAACGGCCATGACGAAGATGATCACGGTCAGGATCTTGGGCATGATCGACCGGGGCAGCGGCTTTCCGTGCCGCATGGCCCACTGGCTCTTAACCCATTCGGCGTACGCGGTCACCGCGACGACCGCGCCGAACACGATGAGCGGCACGCCGAGCACGTGCCGGCCCCACGGCACGCCGGGGAACGGGGGGAGCAGCTGAATGATGCCCAGCCCGGCCACCACCAGCGCGAGCGCGGTCCGGCTCCAGGCCAGGAAGGTGCGCTCGTTCGCGAAGGTATACCGGGGATCGGGCTCGGTGCCGCCGTCGTCCGACCCCGGGTTACGGGAATCTGCCACCCGCACCCCCTTCGCTCGATCGAGATCGCACCAGAAATCTTTCCAAAAAAGCGTTGGCCCCGGCAGGGCCTCGGCGGTCCAGGCGGCTGGCGGGCAGGCAAGTTCGGCCCGCCGGGCGGCAGTCAGGCCGGGCTGGGCGCGCCCGCCCCGGTCCGTTCGGGATAAAGATCTTGATCGTGTCCGTCCGCGGCGGCACGCAGGGCCGAAAACGCCGCGGCAATGGC
>JASHVM010000724.1:0-9364 GCA_030044595.1 Streptosporangiaceae bacterium | reverse complement strand
TCGGCCACGGTGACGAGGCCGTCCAGGCCGTCGACCTCCGCAGCGGCGGACGTGGCCAGGCCGCCGAGTTCGGTGAACACCACATCATTCTTGATCGAGTGCGCGCTCAGCTCGGCTGCGGCGGGCGCACGGTCCAATCGGGGGTCGACCCCGTACTCCTCGCGGCAGCGGTACCAGGACATGAGGATTTCCGGCCGAACCCCCTGGACGATGTCTGCTCCGGCGGCGAAGCGCTCTCGCGCGACAGCGGTCATCTCGAGGTCCTGGTCGCCAAGGGCGGCGCCGCTCGTTGCGAGTGAGGTGCCGTTCGTGGGGTCTTTTGCGCCGTTCATCCCATCCCCCTTGAGGACTCGGGGGGAGCGTCCCAGGATCGAAATCAGCGGGCGCACCAACGACGTGACGCTGGGCCGCGCCTTGGTGCTACCGCACCTTGGCCTTGGCTCCAGGCTAACCGTCCGGTGGCGGCGTTCCAAGGGTGACCTGAAGCACAGTAGCCGAGCGGTACAGCGACCAGGGGTGATGCGCAGATGCGGGCACCGGTGTACTGGAACCCGGTCCTTGCCCGCGGGGACGCAGCATGGCAAGGCGGCGGCGTGCCGTCAGAGGCAGACGACACCGCAATCGGCGCGATGGGGACCAACGCCGTAGACGGGGACCAGCAGATAGCCGAGGCGCGAGCGGCGCCCACGTGTGCGTGCTTCGGCAGGAGATCGTATTAGGAGGTCAAGCCCATGGCGACTGGAGTGGAACAACAACTGAAGGAACTGGGCAAGCAGAACGGGGCATCGATAGGCCGGCTGCTCGCCACCGGGAACGTCGGGCACGCCGAGGAGGATCCCGACGGCCGCATGCACGCAACAGTCCGGATCCCGCCCGACGAGCTCGCCTGGGACCCGGCGGTGCTCGTCCTGCCCCACGGCGGCGAGCTCGAGCTCGAGCTGGTCAATGACGACCTGAACACGCACTGCGCGCTCTTGCCGAGCAACGGCGACAGCCAGTTTCTCTGGCTGGTGAACCATTCCCGTGGAACGGCCACCCTCAAGCTCGACGGCCCCGGCTATTACTGGTACGGCTCGCCGACCGGCAACGACGAGGGCCGCGGCCTGACCGGGGCGATCGTCGTGATGGGCGACGCTCCGCCCGAGGCCCGCCTCGACCGTCCGCAGCAGCCCCGCCCGTAGCGAAGGAGAAGGAGATGACAGAACCATACGTAGACGCAGGGCGTGCCGTCGACCAGGTAGCTCTGACCAAGGTGCCCATGAGCGCTCCGCCGGTGGCCACCAGCGTCAGCTACGAGCGCATTCTGCGAGCCCGCTCGGAGCCGCACAACTGGCTCACCTATTACGGCGCCTACGACGGGCAGCGATACAGCCCGCTAGAACAGATCAACACCGATAACGTCCGGCGCCTCACGCCCGCGTGGGTCTTCCAATGCGGCGGGACCGGCCTGCAGGCGGGCGCGACGACGTACGCGTTCGAGTCCTCCCCGCTCGTCGTGGACGGCGTGATGTACGTCACCGGCTGGGACGGCTGGGCCTGGGCGCTCGACGCCCGGACCGGCGAGGAGTTGTGGCGATACAGGCACGCGATCCCGTTCGACATCTCGCTGTGCTGCGGCAACGTCAACCGCGGGTTCGCGGTGGCCAACGGCAAGGTCTTCTACGTCACGCAGAACGCGCACATAGTCGCGCTCGACGCCACCAACGGCCAGCCGGTCTGGGACAAGACCTACGGCGACGTGCGGGCCGGGGAGAGCGCCACCGTCGCGCCGCTGATCATCAAGGACAAGGTCATCGTCGGCAGCTCCGGCGGCGAGTTCGGGGTGCGCGGTCACCTCGACGCCTTCAACCTCGAGACCGGCGAGCACCTCTGGCGCTGCTACACCGTCCCGAAGCCCGGCGAGCCCGGGTCCGAGACCTGGCCCGCCGACGGCGAGGCGTGGGCGCGGGGCGGGGCGAACTGCTGGATCACCGGCACCTACGACCCGGAACTGAACCTGCTGTACGTGGGGACCGGCAACCCGGCGCCGGACTTCGACGGCGAGGTGCGGATGGGGGACAACCTCTACACCGACAGCATGATCGCCGTCGATCCCGACGCGGGCCAGATCCGCTTCCACTACCAGTACACCCCGCACGATCTGTGGGACTACGACAGCATTTCCGAGCACCTGCTGTTCAACATCGACGGCCGCAAGGTGATGGCCCACTTCGACAAGAACGGGTTCTGCTACATCCTGGACCGGACGAACGGCTCGCTGGTCCGGGTGTTCCCGTTCGTCGACCGGATCGACTGGGGCGAGGTCGACGCCACCGGCAAGACAACGGCCAAGGTATTCCCCGACAAGGAGGGGGTGCCCGTCCACTTCTGGCCGGGCCCGGCCGGCGGCAAGGAATGGACGCACGCGGCCTACAGCCCGAAGACGCAGCTCTTGTACTGCCCGGTCCAGGATGTCGGAGCGACGGCTACCCGAAGGCGGCGGGAGTTCAAGGAAAGCATTCCGTACTGGGGAGCGGGCGTGGCCACCGACGCCAACGACATGGCCGGGGCCTTGAGCGCCTTCGACCCGGCCACCGGCGAGGAGGTATGGCGCTGGCGCAACGAGGTGCCGATGTGCGCGTCGGTACTGACCACCGGCGGCAACCTGGTGTTCGCCGGCGAGCCTACCGGCGAGTTCAATGCCTTCAACGCCCGCACCGGGGAGCTGCTGTGGCAGTTCCAGTGCGGCAGCGGCCACCACAGTAACCCGATGACCTACAGCCTCGGCGGGCGACAGTACATCGCCGTGCCGACCGGGTGGGGCGGCTGGACCGAAGGGTTCGCGCCCGGGATGCTCGGAGCACCGCACGGAGCCGCGCTGTTCGCATTCGCTCTGCCCGATTAGCGCAGCGTCCGCCGCCAAACGGATCCGGCCGCGAATGGATCCGGCAGAACCCGTCCACGAAACGGCGAGAAGGAGGTGAAGCCATGGACCGAAAGGACTTCGTCCCCCGACCCCAGCGGCATGTATGGGAGACCCCTGAGGCCCAGGAGATCGGGGTGTCCGCCGAGTGCAGCGCCTACATGGGCGTCTGGAAGGACAACGACTGGGACTAACGGAGCGGGCGCCGGGCGATGCCGTCCGGCGCCCCTTCGCCCTTCCGGAGGGACTGCGGATCGACGTGTGGGTGCGAGTGCTGGGATCGGCAGCGGGAGGAGGATTCCCGCAGTGGAATTGCACTTGCCCTCCGTGCCGGGCGGTGCGGGACGGATCCCGGCCCGCACGTCCGCGCACCCAGTCATCGATCGCCGTGAGCCCCGACTACCGGCAATGGTTCCTGCTCAACGCCTCACCCGATATACACGCCCAGATTGAGTCCTGCCCGGCCCTGTACCCCTCTGACGGCCCGGACGGCGGCCGGGTCGCCCCCATCCGGGCCGTCCTGCTAACGGACGCCGAGCTCGATCACACGCTGGGCCTGCTGCTGCTTCGGGAGGGACGCGGCCTGGTCGTGCACGCCACCGAGGCGACCCGCGACACGCTGTACGACGGGACGTCGTTGCTCCGGACGCTCGATGCCTATTGTCCGGTCGAGTGGCAGCCGGTCATCCCGGGAGCCGACGTATCGCTGGGCGACGAGCTGTCGTACCAGGCCTTCGACGTCCCCACGAGGAAACGGGCTCGGTTCGGCCCCGGCGAAAGGAAAGGACGGGTCGTCGGCTACCGGCTGACCGACCAGCGAAGCGGCCGGTCAGTGGTATACCTGCCGGCCGTACAGGAGTTGACGGCGGCGGTAAGCGGCCGGCTAAATGACTGCGCCTGCCTGCTCATCGACGGAACCTGCTGGCAAGACGATGAGCTGATCCGGCTCGGCATGGCCAGCAAGACGGCGCGCGAGATGGGGCACCTGCCGATCGACGGTTCCGATGGCAGCCTTGCGCTGCTGTCCGCGCTCCCTATCGAGCGCAAGATCTACGTCCATATCAACAACACCAATCCGATCCTGCTTGAGGATTCGCCGGAGCGGCGGACCGTCGAGGAGCACGGCATGGAAGTTGCCGTGGACGGACTGGAACTGCAGATCTGAGGGCCATGGTGACGGTACTGGAAACCGACAGCTTCGTGTCAGCGCTACGCGCGCACTCCCAGCGTTATCACGATCGGCATCCCTTTCACCGGAAGATGAACGAGGGAGCGCTGAGTCGCTGGCAGATCCAGGGCTGGGTGGCCAATCGCTTCTACTATCAGGAGAACATTCCCCGCAAGGATGCCGCCATCCTCGCCAACTGCCCCGACCGCGAGGTACGCCGCCGCTGGATCCGGCGCATCATCGACCACGACGGGGCAGCGGACGGGGAGGGTGGTATCGAGGCGTGGCTGCGCTTGGGCGAGGCGGTGGAGTTGACGCGGGAGGAGATACTGGACGAACGGCACGTTGTCCCGGGGGTGCGGTTCGCCGTTGATGCCTACGTCACCTTCGCCCGCACGCGGGCGTGGGTCGAGGCGGTGGCGTCCTCGCTGACTGAGCTGTTCGCGCCGGACCTGATGGCCGATCGCCTCGCCGCCTTCGAGCGCTGCTACCCCTGGATCGATCGTCAGGGGCTTGCCTACTTCCGGGCCCGCCTGACGCAGGCTCCGCGCGACTCCGAGCACGCCTTGCAGGTGGTGACAGAGTACTGCCGGACGCCCGAGGAGCAGGCAGCAGCGGTGGCGGCACTGTCCTTCAAGTGCGACGTTCTGTGGAGCATGCTCGATGCCATCGACCGGGCCTATGCAGACCGATAGCGATGCTGACCGCCCCCGCCTGGCGCCGCATGTCCGGCTGACGTTCGACCCAGTGCGAGAGCGGCACGTGCTGCTGACGCCGGAGGCGGTCACCGTCGTGAACGGCACGGGCGCGACCATCCTCGGCCTGTGCGATGGGAAGCGGACGGTGACCGAGATCGTGGCCGAGCTGCGCGGACTGTATGACCGCGTGGACGACGACGAGGTGCGGCTCTTCCTGGCCGGACTCGCCGCCAAGGGATGCGTGCAGGCCGGCCATGGATAGACCGTTCGGATTGCTGGCTGAGCTCACCTACGCCTGCCCGCTGCACTGCCCGTACTGCTCCAACCCGCTCAACCTCGACGGCTACCGGGAGGAACTGACCACGGCAGAGTGGCAAAGAGTCCTGGCCGAGGCCAGGGAGCTGGGCGTGCTGCAGCTTCACTTGTCTGGTGGTGAGCCGCTCCAGCGCCGCGACCTGGTCGAGATCACCCGCACCGCCACCGACCTGGGCCTGTATACGAACCTGATCACGAGCGCGCTCGGCCTCTCATCCCGCCGGGCCGAGCAGTTGCGGAGTGCAGGCCTTGATCACGTGCAGATCAGTATCCAGGCGGATGAGCCAACGCTGTCTGACCGCATCGCCGGCACGCCATCCTTCGCGCGCAAGATAACGGCAGCCCGGCTCGTGAAGGAGCTGGGCTGGCCCCTCACGTTGAACGTGGTTCTGCACCGTCACAACATCGACAGGGTCGCCCGCATCCTTGACCTAGCCGAGGAACTGGGCGCCGACCGTATCGAGCTGGCCAATACCCAGTACTACGGCTGGGCCTGGCGCAACCGAGACGCGCTCCTGCCGAGCAGGGCTCAGCTCGAGCGGGCCGAGGTGGCGGTGCGCGCAGCGCACGCACGCCTGAAGGGACAGATGGAGATCATCTACGTCGTCCCCGATTACTACAGCCGGTATCCCAAGCCCTGCATGGGCGGCTGGGGTCGGCGGCAGCTCACCGTAGTGCCCAACGGGGATACTCTGCCGTGCCCCACCGCCCACAACTTGCCTCTCCCCCGGGCCAGCGTGCGTGACCATTCCCTGGCCTGGATCTGGGAGCACTCGCCTATTTTCCAGAGCTTCCGCGGGACTGACTGGATGCCGGACCCCTGCCGGAGCTGCGATCGCCGCGACCTCGACTTCGGCGGTTGCCGCTGCCAGGCATTCCTGCTCACTGGCAACGCCGCCCGCACCGATCCGGTCTGCCACCTCTCCCCCGATCACGCGATCGTGGCCCAGGCGGTGGAGGCTGCCAACGAGGTGGCGCGGCTACCTGCAGCGGTACTCACTGCCCGACCGCATCCAAGCCGCTCAGTGTAAGGAGTGACCAGCTGCCAGCGGCGTCCGTCTCGACGACCACGGCCGGCGCGGACCGCCTTGCACCTTTTCGAGAGACGCCGCCGAACCTGGTTCAGATTCAGTACGGCCCACCAGGTCAAATACCAGGTCAGCGGACTTGCGGCCCAATGCCTGCCCGGGACGGGACGTTTGTCCCTGGAACCGGCTGTCCCGCCATGGTGATCATGTGGCTAATCCTTAGGGCCGGTTTCCGTGGAGCAGGCGATGACCGCAATGGCGCGCGTCGTGGTTATTGGTGGCGGGGCCACCGGGGCAGGCGTCGCCCATGACCTGGCGCTGCGCGGCCTGCACGTTACCTTGCTGGAACGCGGCGAGCTCACCTCGGGTACGACCGGTAGGCATCATGGGCTGCTGCACTGCGGTGCGCGCTACGCCGTCGGCGACCGGGAGTCGGCGATCGAGTGCATCAAGGAAAACCAGCTACTGCGTCGGATCGCGCCCGGTTCGTTCGAAGAGAACGGCGGCCTGTTCGTCGCGCTGACCGAGGACGACATGGACTACTTGAACCCGTTCCTCGATGCGTGCGAGGCCTGCGGCATCCCGACCACCGTGCACAACGCCGACGCAGCGCACCAGATGGAGCCGGGCCTCAATCCGGACGCCAAGTTGGCGGTCGAGGTGCCAGATGCCACCGTCGACCCCATGCGGCTGGTCCTGCGGTTCTTTGCCACGGCCCAGCGAAATGGCGCCGACCTGCGGACTTTCACCGAAGTAACCGGTCTGGTCTGTGCGTCGCGGACGGTGTCGGGCGTGCTGGCCCGGGACCTGGTCACCGAACGGGACTACGAGCTTCGGGCGGACCTGGTGGTGAACGCGGCCGGACCCTGGTCCGGGCAGATCGGCAAGATGGCCGACGTCACCGTGCCGATGCGCCTGTCTCCCGGGGTGCTGCTCGCCGTACGAGGGCGATATTGCGCCCGGGTCCTGAACCGGCTGCACTCCTCCGCGGACGGCGACATCATCGTCCCGCAGCGCGGGCTGTCGGTCGTGGGCACTACCTCGTGGGTCGTGGACGATCCCGATGTCCCGCCGGTGCCGGCCGAGCACGTGGCCCTGATGTACGCCGAGGGCGCCAAGCTCATCCCGGCCATTGCCACGGCGGAGCGCCGGTCGGCCTGGTCGGCTGTGCGCCCGCTGGTCGGCGGCGGCGCGGCGAGCACCGGCCGGGAGCTTTCCCGGACGTTCCAATGCTTCGACCACAAGCAGACCGAAGGCGTGGAAGGACTGGTCACGATCACTGGCGGTAAGGCCACTACCCTGCGCTCGATGGCCGAGACAGCCGCCGACGTGGTCTGCGCCAAGCTGGGCATCGACGCCAGCTGCCGGACGGCCCAGACGGTCCTGGCGCCGCACGCGGCCTACTACCGGGAACGAGGCGGGCGTTATGACCGCGACTGAGCAACAGCACCTCTCCGGCCAGCAAGCGGCGGGGACGCAGACACGCAGGATCCGGATATCCAGGCAGCGGCATGGTGCCGAGCGCGCGCACATCGACGAGTTCGACGTTGCCGTCGGACCAGACACGACGCTGCTCGACGCGCTACGCGAGATCCGCAGCCACCACGACCGGTCGCTGACCTTCCGGTACTCATGCTGCCATGCGTCCTGCGGCACCTGCGGCATGCGGGTGAACGGGCGCGAAGTCCTGGCCTGCGTCACCAAGCTGGCCAGCCTCCGCCCTGGGCCCGTGCTGGTCCGGCCGCTCGCTAATGCCCACGTCGAGCACGACCTCGTAGTCGACATGCGCGACCTGTACGACAGTTTGGAGCCAGCCGGGCGGCCGCTGGTCAGGCAGGACGACCAGCTGGCCGGACAGGAAGGGCGCCAAGCCCCCTGGTTCGCCAGGTACGAAGACTGCATCGAATGCGGCTTGTGCGTGTCGGCGTGCCCCATCGCCGGCTCCGATTCCCTCTACCTCGGGCCGGCCGCGCTGACCGCGGCCTGGCGCACGGTAGCCGAGCCTCGCGGGGCCGACGCGTCGCAGGTGCTCGCCTGGGCTGACGACGAGCAGGGCTGCTGGCGCTGCCACGCCAGCTTCGAGTGCACGCAGGCCTGCCCGTCCGGAGCGGATCCGGCCGGGGCCACGATGGCGCTGCGGCGGGAACTCACCAGGCGGAAGCTGGGCCGGCTGGCCCGGCGGGGCAGGCGAGAACGATGAGCGCGACGACGCGGACCGGGCGCCCGGCGGGCAACCCGCTGCGCGGCGCAGCCGGCTGGGCCAGGCTCAAAGGCCGTCACCTGGGCTCGGTGGCGTTCGTCACCAACCGCGTCACCGGCCTGCTGCTGATCGCCTACCTGTACCTTCACCTCGGCGTGCTCTACCTGCTCACCGAGGGCCCGGGGTCATGGGCGAGCGTGCTTCACCTGTTCAAGAACCACTACTTCCTGGCGCTGGAGTCGCTGCTGATCTTGTTCATCCTCGTGCACGGGCTGAACGGGATCCGGCTCGCCCTGGTGGGAACCGGCGTGGGGGTCCGTCATCAGAAGGCCTGGTTCACGGCCGCGATGTCAGCTAGCGCCGTCCTTTACCTGGTGGTGGTGCTCGCAATGTTCGGAGTGATCTAAGATGGCCGCGCCCGTACAGGAAACCACCCGTCCGCCCGAGACGCAGCCTTCCCGCGGCGGTTCGCTGGCCTGGATCTTTCAGGTCATCTCCGGTGTCCTGCTCCTCTTCCTACTCGGCGTGCACATCGTCGCGCAGCACTTTGTCGTCAAGGGCGGGCTGCGTGACTACGCACAGGTCGTGAGCTACTTGTCCAACCCGGCCGTGCTAGCCATCGAGAGCCTGTTCGTGATCGTGCTGATCTGGCACGCCATGCTCGGGCTGCGGGCCGTGCTCCTCGACTTCGGGTTCGGCCGCCGGGGTCAGGCGCTGATCACCTGGGGCGTCGCCGTCCTCGGCGCCGTCACCGCCGCGTACAGCTTCTGGCTCATCGCCACGATCGCGGCCAAGACCTGACCGCTGTGGAATGCAGGGCACCTCGGTGGGGAACGGCGCGATCTGCGAGCCGGTGTGTGCCGAGTATCGGCGATGTCAGTCAGCCGACGCCCCGTTGTGCTAGGAGTCACGATGGACGCTGAAGTCTTCAGGGCCTGGATAACGTCGGCCGCCAGGGTCATCGAGGCCAACCGTGACCGCCTGACCCAGCTGGACGCGGCGATCGGCGACGCCGATCACGGGATCAACCTGGCCCGCGGCTTCACGGCAGTG
>JASHVM010000723.1:0-4830 GCA_030044595.1 Streptosporangiaceae bacterium | reverse complement strand
TGGAAGGGCAGCACGGTGGGCATCCCGCCGACCTCGAACTCGGCCAGCGCGCGGGCGGCCCGCTGCAACGCCTGGGTGCGGCTGGCGCCGGTCACGATGAGCTTGGCGATCAGCGAGTCGAACACCTGGGGGACCGTCATCCCGTTCGCGTACCCGGCGTCCAGCCGGACGCCCGGGCCGGACGGAGGATTCCAGGTCGTGATCGTCCCCGGCGTCGGGAGGAAGTTCCGGCCCGGGTCCTCGGCGTTGATCCGGAACTCGATCGAGTGACCCCGGGCGGGCGGGTCGTCGTAGCCGAGCGGCTCGCCGTCCGCGATCCGGAACATCTCGCGCACCAGGTCGATGCCCGTGACCTCCTCGCTGACCGGGTGCTCGACCTGCAGCCGGGTATTGACCTCGAGGAAGCTGATCGTGCCGTCCTGGCCGACGAGGAACTCGCAGGTGCCCGCGCCGACGTAGCCCGCCTGCCGCAGGATGGCCTTGGAGGACCGGTACAGCGCCTCGACCTGCTCCGGCGACAGGAACGGAGCCGGCGCCTCCTCGACGAGCTTCTGGTGCCTGCGCTGGAGCGAGCAGTCCCTGGTCGACACGACCACCACGTGGCCGTACGCGTCGGCTAGGCACTGCGTTTCCACGTGCCGCGGCCGGTCCAGGTACCGCTCGACGAAGCACTCGCCGCGGCCGAACGCCGCGGTGGCCTCCCGGACCGCCGACTCGTACAGCTCGCCGACCTGGTCCTCGCGCCAGGCCACCTTGAGGCCGCGGCCGCCGCCGCCGAACGCGGCCTTGATCGCGACCGGATAGCCGTATTCGGCGGCGAACGCCCTGATCTCCTCGGCGTCGCGCACCGGGTCCTGCGTGCCCGGGGTCAGCGGCGCGCCGGCCTGGCGGGCGATGTGCCTGGCCCGCACCTTGTCGCCGAGCGCCTCGATCGCCTCCGGCGGCGGGCCGATCCAGGTCATGCCCGCCCCGGCGACCGCCCGGGCAAAGCCGGCGTTCTCGGCCAGGAACCCGTACCCGGGGTGCACCGCGTCCGCGCCGGACTCGAGCCCGACCTTGATGATCTTGTCGACGTCCAGGTAGGTTTCCCGGCCGGTCGTACCGGCCAGCGAATACGCTTCGTCGGCCATCCTGACGTGCAGCGCGTCCAGGTCGGGCTCGGCGTACACGGCCACGCTGGCCAACCCGGCATCACGGCACGCACGCACCACGCGGACCGCGATCTCGCCGCGGTTCGCGATCAGCACCTTGCGCACGATAGCCTCCATGGTCTGCTGCGCAGGAGTCTAGATTCAGCTGGGTCAGCACGCCACGCCGAGGCCGCCGCGCGCCAGGCCGACAGCAGCCAGCGCGGCCGGCGCGCCGCTTGATCCCGGCCGCAACGTGAGGCCCGGCCCAAGCCGCGGCCGATGAACGACGGCAAAACGCGCGGGGTCTGGCGCCGCTCGGGGAGTTTGTCTCCCGCTGTACGCCCTTCCTCAACCGAAGTGTGATCTCAGGTACGTAGAGTAAACGCCAGACCGGTTGCGGGGCCGTCTCTTCGGGGCTGGGATACCGGTGTCGCCGGCGTTGGACAGCGCGATTACGGCGACTTTTTCGTTACGACGCGGTAACGAAAAACGTGACGAAGCTATGTCCCTGGCCTGGGCGTGCGTTGAGCTTGTAAGGACGGCAGGGCGGAAGCGAAGGGAGCCAGGGTGCGGCGGATCCTCGTGGGGTGCCGAGCATGAGCGTGCTCGGCATGCTGGCGTGGTTCGCGGCGGCGGTGAGCCTCTGGCTCGGCGCCCGCCGGCACGACAGCGCCTGCGCGCGGGGTTACCGCTGGCTCGCCGTTGCCGCCGGGCTGTACTGCGTCGGGCTGGTCGTCCAGCAACTGTTCGGGACGACGAGTCCGGCCTCCGGATTGTCACTGGCCGATCTGCCGCCGCTGCTGGCGGTGGCCGTCGCGGCGGTCGGAATCGCGACGCTCAGCACGGCGGACAGGGAAGGCGGAACCCCGGGCAGCGACGGCCAGGACCCGGCCGAGAGCGCGGCCCGGTCTGTCCTGCCCGGCCTCGCGGACGGCTACGTCATGGCGGTCGCCTTGCTCGTGATCGGCTGGGTCACGCTGTTCAGCGCGGAGTACCACCGGTCCGGTGAGCGGCCGGGTACGTTCCTGCTCGCGCTCATCCATCCACTCGTGGACCTGGCCGTGCTCGGCGCGCTGTTGCCCATGGTCGCGACCGCGTGGCGCCGGGTCATGCTGCCCTACCTGTCCCTGCTCGCCGCCGCGGTCGGCGACGCCCTGGCGGTGGGCCAGCGGGTGCTGGGCGGGCATGCCGGCGTCGCGGCCCAGTTGATGACCGTGGTCGCGGCGGTGCTGCTCGGCGTCGCTCCCTGGTGGACGGCCGGGACCCGACGGCGGCGCTGGACCCGCCGGACCTCGAGTTCGGCCGCCGCCACCACCACCGCGGCGCTGACCGCGGTCGCGGCCACGCTGGTCGTCATCGGCGCGGGCCTGGCCGGCGCCCCCACGTCCGGGATCGCCCTGATCGTGGCGGGCGGCGCGGGCGTGCTGGTGCTGGCCGTGCGGGTCTTCATGCTGGTCCGGGAGAACGCAGCGGTCGTGCGGACCTGGCAGGAGTCCAGCCAGAGCCTGCGCGAGCTGGCCAGCCGGACCAGCGACCTGGTGCTGATCTGCGACTTCGACGGCGTCATCAGCTACGCCAGCCCGGCCGTCAGTGACTACGGCTACGCGCCCGCCGACCTGTCGGGCCGACGGCTACTGGATTACGTACATCCCGAGGATCGCGCCGCCGCGCTGACCGCGGCGCGGCTCGCGCTCAGCGGCCAGGCCCCGGCCGGTCAGGCCGCACCCGCGGGAACCGAAGAACCCGCGAGCCGGGGCCGGTTCCCGGCCCGCGTGCGCGCGGCCGACGGGACGTGGCGGCACGTCGAGTCCACCGTGATGCGCTACCTGGTCCCCGGCGCACCCGACCAGATGCTCGTCACCGCCCGCGACGTCAGCGACCAGGTGGCGCTCCGCCAGCAGGTCGCGCACCTGACCTTCCACGACGGGCTGACCGGCCTGCCCAACCGGGCCTACGTCGAGGAGCGGGCCAAAGACGTGCTCGCCGACGCCGGCGCGGCCAGCCGGACCGGCGTCATCTTCCTCGACCTGGACCGTTTCACCGCGGTCAACGACTCTGTCGGGCACGGCGCCGGCGACCTGGTGCTCGCGCAGGCGGCCAGGCGCCTGCGCGCGATCGTCCCCGTCCACGACACCGTCGCGCGCTGGGGCAGCGACGAGTTCGCCGTCCTGGTCGAGAACGCCGGCGGGGTCCAAGAGGTGGCCGAGATCGCCGAGCGGCTGGCGGTCGCGGTCGCCGGGGAACCGTTCCAGGTCGCCGGCCAGCAGATCGCGCTCACCGCGAGCGTCGGCGTCGCGCTGGCCGACTCCGCAGCCCAGGAAGACCCCGGAGCCGCGGAAAATCCCGGAACCCGGGACAACCCGGGAATCCCGGAAGACCGCGAGGCCGCGGAGGCGGCAGGGTCCCCCCGGGACACGGCGAGCCCCGGCAACCCGCCCGGTCTCGTGCTTCGCAACGCGGACGTGGCCATGTCCCGGGCGAAGGAAGCCGGCGGCGACCGCGTGGAGGTCTACGCCGCGCACATGCAGGCGGACGCGGTGCGCAAGGTCGAGATGGTTACCGATCTGCAGCGGGCCATCAGCAACGGCGAGCTCACCCTGCACTACCAGCCGATCGTCGATCTGGCCACCGCCCAGGTCACCGGGGCCGAAGCGCTGGCCCGCTGGTGGCGCGGGGACCAGGTCGTCGCTACCCGCGATTTCCTCGTCGCCGCCGAGGACTCGGGCCTGATCGTGCCGCTGGGCGAGTGGGTGCTGCGCGAGGCCTGCGCCCAGGGCGCCGCCTGGCGGCGCGACGGCCGCGACGTCGGGGTGTCGGTTAACCTGTCGGCCCGGCAGATCACCGCGCCCGCGTTCACCGCCCACGTGGCGACGGTCCTCGCCGACACCGGCCTGCCGGCCGCGGCGCTCACGCTCGAGGTGAGCGAGCGGGTGCTCCTCGAGCAGGACGGGCTGGTCGCCAGCCAGCTCGCTGACCTGCGCTCGCTGGGTGTGCGGCTGGCCATCGACGATTTCGGCGCCGGTCACGCCTCCCTGGCCTGCCTGCGGCAGCTTCCGCTGGACGTCATCAAGGTCGACCCCTCGTTCGTGGCCGGCCTCGGCCAGGACGATCGGCTCACGCTGCTCACCAGGACCGTGGTGCAGCTGGGCCGCGACCTCGGCCTGCAGGTCATCGCGGAGGGCATCGAGCAGCCCCGCCAGCTCACCGCGTTGCGCGAGATGCGCTGCGGGTACGGCCAGGGATTCCTCCTCGCCCGGCCGATGGTCGCCGCCGGGGTCGAGGCGCTGATCAAGAAGGCACTGATCAGCGCCGTCGCCGACGAGCCAGGTGAGCGGCCCGTCTCGGAATGTGAGACAATTGCGTGACCGATTGACGTTCCGATTCCCAACCGCAGTAAGGTGATACGCGTGCAGCACCCACAGATTCTCGTACTTGGCTGGCGCGCAGGCAGCTGACCAAGCCAGCTCACTGCGCGCTCCCCTCGACTGCCGCCAGGCACGGGGGGATTTTTTATGCCGCTGACTCCGACGCCAGGGAGATAACCGATGACCGAGCAGATGACGGGCCGCAAGGGTTCCGGGGTGCCGCCCGGCCCCGAAGGACCCGCAGGGAGCCCCGGCACGGCCGCGCCGCCCGGGCCCGCCGTGCCCAGCCCGCGTGATCTGGCCGCCCGCTCACCGCACCACGGCGCGCGCGCTGC
>JASHVM010000722.1:0-2820 GCA_030044595.1 Streptosporangiaceae bacterium | reverse complement strand
CGAAGGCGACCCGGATCCGGCGCTCGGCGGGCCGGCGCTCGCCGCGCTGATGAGCAGCGCCGAGGCCGTGCCGGTCGACCTGGGCCGGCTGGCCGAGCAAGCTGACGCCGAGCGCGAGCGGCTGCACGCCCTGCTGACCGATGGATGCGCGCGCGTTGCGCCGGGCCGGCCGGCTCTGCAGGTGGCCCGGGAGCTGGTCCGCGAGCACCCGGACGCGGCGGGAGTGATCGACGCGGCCAGGATCTGGGCGCAGCGCGTCATTGAGTTCACGCGTGAACGTGACCTGGTCCCCTACCACGACGGCACCTGCCTGGTGGGCCTCGCGCCCGAATCGCGGCGGTGGGCGATGGCCATGATGACCCCGGCCGCGCCCGGTGAGCCGGAAGGTCCCTCGTGGTTCCACATCACCCCGCCGGAGGAATCCTGGCCGCAGCGCGAGAAAGAGGAGTGGCTGGAGGTATTCAGCGACACGACGCTGCCCGGCATCGCCGTGCACGAGGTCGCACCCGGGCACTTCTCCCACGGCCGCGCGCTGCGCCGGGTGACCTCCGACGTCCGGCGTACCGTGCAGTCGGCCGCGTTCGTCGAGGGCTGGGCGCACTACGCCGAGGAGCTTTGCGTGCAGGAGGGCTTCGGCGCCGACGATCCGCGGATCGTGATCGGCGTCTGGCTGGAGGCTCTGGTCCGGGTGACCAGGCTGGCCTGTGCCATCGGCGTGCACACCGCCGGCATGACGGTCGTGGAGGCGGCCCGCCGGTTCGAGGCGCACACCCACCTGTCCGGTCCCGCCGCGCTGTCCGAGGCCCGGCGGGCCGCCTTCGACCCGACCTACGGCCGGTACACCTGGGGCAAGCTCGAGATCCTCAAGCTGCGCGAACGGGCTAGGAAGGAGTGGGGCACCGGCTTCTCGCTGCAGCGTTTCCACAAGGCTCTGCTGGACCTCGGGTCGCCGTCCGTGGGCCTGCTCGGCACGGCCCTGTCGGCCCGGGGGGACGGGTCCCTCCGTCCCCCCGGGCCGACAGAGTAGCCTGGGCGTATGCGCAGACTGAGGTCGGTCCTCGGCATCGGGTGCGCCGCGCTGCTGACGGCGCTCGCGGTGACCGGGTGCGCGGCGGCTGACGCCGCGTCGTCGATCAACGTCAACAGCGCCTACGTGCCGCAGCCGACGACACCGGGGACCACGGTCGCGTACCTGGACATCCGCAACACTGGCGACCACGCGGATCGCCTGGTCGCGGTGCATACCAGCGTGGGCGGGACGGTCCAGATGCGCGCCCCGGTCGCGCGGCGTGCGGGCACGCTGACCATGCGGACGGTGGCCGAGATACCCATTCCGGCCGACTCGATGGTGCAGCTCAACCCGGACAGCTACCAGTTGCTGATCACGGGCGCGGGTCCCATGCATGACGGCAAGGACATCATGCTGCGGCTCACCTTCGCGAACGCCGGCACGATCACGATCATCGCCATGGTGACCGATCCCGAGTCCGGCGGCAGCAGCTACTTCCTCAACTGAGCCGGCTGCCGGCCAGCCTGGCCACGCCGCCCACGGTAGGTCCGTTCAGCGGTGTCCGGTCCGTGTTGGGGTCCGGCCGCCACTCCGGCAGGCTGACCACGCCCGGCTCGATCAGGTCGAAGCCGTCGAACAGGTCCATGATCTGCGCCCGGGACCTGAGCGTGAAGGGCATCCGCGCGCCCGCGTAAGTCTGGGTGGCCTCGGCGAGCATCCCGGGATCGGCGCCGTCGGAGGTGCCGAGCGAGATGGCTAGGTAACTGCCGGGCACCATCCGCTCGCGGAATCGGGCGATGATCCCCGCCGCGTCTTCGCCCTGGCTGATGAAGTGCAGCACGCTCAGCAGCAGCACCGCGACCGGCCGACTGAAATCAAGGCAGGTGGCGAGCGCTTCGTGGCCGAGTACCGCGTCCGGGTCCCTGACATCGGCCCGGATGGTTATCACGCCGTCTCGCGTCGCGAGCAGGGCGTCGTTGTGCGCGACGACGATCGGGTCGTGGTCGACGTATACGACGCGCGCCCCGGGGATGATCTCCCGCGCGACCTCGTGGACGCTCGGCGAGGTAGGCAGGCCGCTACCCAGGTCGAGGTACTGCGAGATGCCTTGCTCAGCCAGGAAGCGCACCGCGCGCAAGAGGAAACCCCGGTTGGCCAGCGACAGCCGCCTCGGGTCGAGCCGGGATTGCATCAGCTTGTCTGCCGCCGCCCGGTCCACGGCGAAATTGTCCTTGCCGAAGAGCAGGTAGTCGTAGATCCTGGCGATGCTCGGCCGGGTGACGTCGACACCCTCCGGGACGCGCGGTTCGTACTTCTTGGTCGCCATGCCCTCTGCTAAGCCCGCCCTTCGCCGCAACCGTTTGTAGCCACCGTATAACATTCCGCGGCGCCTCCGCACGGCCCGGGTGACGCGCGTTCTACGCGGTGACCTGAGCGGTGGCCGGGGTCCCGCGGGTCAGCGGCAACCGGGCCCGGGTGTCGTCGTCTCGCGGCGTGTAGACGACGATTCGCGCTTCCGGCATGTCCGGGACGTCGAGTTCGCTGACGGTCAAGGTGAGCGACCCGGCGCGCGGATGCAGGTAGGTAAGCGCGCGCGGCTCCGCATCAGCGACTTCGTGCCGCGCCCACAGTTCGGCGAACTCGCGGCTCATGCTGGCCAGGCGGCGGATGTCCTCTTCCCAGTCCGGGTCGCCGACGTGCAGGCCGTACGCGGAACGCAACCGCGCCACCATGTAGCGGACGTGCCTGTCGTAATCGGGGAACTTGGCGCGGGCGCTGGGCTCGGTCACGCAGCACCACAGCGTGTTCTT
>JASHVM010000721.1:0-2825 GCA_030044595.1 Streptosporangiaceae bacterium | reverse complement strand
CCCGGCGCGTGCTCCAGACCGTGCCGGGCTGAGTTCAAGAGCGCGTCCCGCCGGCCCGGGCCGGCGGGACGCCCTCGCCACGTGCTCCGCACCATGCGTCCGCAGCCGAAGATTGCGGTTGATCCGGGTTCTGCGGTTGTTCCGGTGCACTATGATCTACCTTTTCCGCCGCGAAGCCCGAATCAACCGCGAAAATCCCCAATCCTGTCGAACGTACACGTGAGACGGGGCGGGCACGCGCTTGTCAAGCGCACGCCTTCAGGATCCGAGCGTCGGCCTCCGGCGCTTCGCGCACGGACCTTTACGAAGCGCCGGGCTGTCCCAGGCAATGGGGCACGCAGGAGCCGTTAAAACCCAACGTCGAGCACGATTGCGTCTAAATCCGGCATCGCTTGACGTCACCAAAAATTCGCCCCGGAATACGCTCCAAATCCGCGAAAAAGTTATCCGGAATACGGCCCGAATACCGTCCAGGATCTTCCTCGGCCAGCCTGTCCCGCTACCTGACCCATACAGGTTAACAGCAGTCGTCCTGGCGGTGACCTGTAGATTCCGCCGGGTGATCGCCTCTAGGGCCAGGCCCACCAAACATGTCCCAGCCGACCTGTCCGTCACAACGACCCCACCGGCGCCCTTGGTTACCGGCCATCCGGGGTACCGCGACACGCCGGCCGTCCAATGCGGCAAAAACCAGTAATCGTGCCCGCAGATTCGAGATAATCGGCTGGTAAGTCGAACAGCGCCGGAGTGGAGAGAGCAGTTGATCAAGACAACCAAGCCCGGGCGTGACGGCACGGTCCGCGTCACTTTTGCGTTGCCCGCCGATGAGCCGGACGCAGCCGTCTCGGTGGTGGGAAGCTTCAACGACTGGAACCCCTTCGCCCATCCCCTGCGGCGTCGCGCGAACCAGACCCGGAGCGCCGCCGTCACCGTTCCCGCCGGCAGCACCCTGCACTTCCGCTACCTCGCCGAGGGCGGGGTATGGTTCGACGACGACACTCTGCCCGCCGCCGACGGTCGCGACGTAGCCATCACGGTCTGACCGGGCCGCCGCTGCCCCTCCCTGGGCTGATGTGGAACCGGCCTGAAGATGTCGTCAAAGCTCAGCGGCCGTCGACGTGCTCGAGGCCGACGGCTACCTGCTGGGCGCCCAGTGCAGTCAGCGTTAATACCCCTTTGGCGGACTTGGCCCGCAAACGAAGCAGCCAGAAGCAGCCAGAAGCTACCGGGCTGACCCGAGGCGCAGCTAGGGTTTCCGGCTGTCGCTCAGGCGCCAGACACCGAACCATCGCTCAAGGACGCTGAGCCGCGCCGGACGTACTCGAACTCGCGTAACTCTCCTGCCGCGGCCGCGCCCCGAGCACGCCTTGCCTCGTGCCAAGGGCCAGGCCCCTCGCAGTTCCCCCCGAACCCCTGATGAATCCCCTCGAAGCACCGGCGAGCCTTGGGCCTGGCGCTAGCGGACCGTGGCCGGCGTCCCTGCCATGACCCCGGTAGCGCCGCCGACCGGGCGCACCAGCCGCACCGGCGAGTCGCGTCGGCCATACACAGGCCGACAGACATTTCAATGACCCAGGAGGTCTCGTGAAAATCCGCATAACCCTAGCCGCGGCAGCACTCGGCGTGGCTGGCACCATGCTCGGCCTGGCCGCGGCCACGCCCGCAGACGCGGCCACCACCGTGTCCGCTCACGCAAGCTTGTCAGCAGACTCGGACTCCGGGCCTGGTTTCACGCTTGTGAACTATAACTCTGGCGATTGCTTGGGTATCCTCGGCGGGGCCGATGACGCGCCTGCCGTGCAGTGGCCGTGCGACGGGTCGGCGAACCAGACCTGGACGTTCGGTCGGGAGTACGGCAATAGCCTTTACTTCCAGCTCGTCAACGGAGACGGCCAGTGCCTGGGCGTGCTCGGCGGCAGCACGGCCGAAGGCGCATCCGTTTACGGCTGGTCGTGCCTTGGCCCGGATCATCCGGACCAGTACTGGGAAAAAGTCCGGTCTACCAGTGACCCCGACTACCGCTACTTGGTAAACCTCAACTCGGGCCTGGTGGTCGGCGTTTTGGGGAACAGCACGGCGGAGGGCGCGTCTGTCGTCCAGTGGGCCAATCAGAACACCGAGAACAACCAGCTCTGGGAGCTCACAGCTCAGTCGTCCAGCTAGCCCGGACGCCTGCTTGGAGCGCCTGGCCTCACGTCCTCGGCTGCCGCAGCATGTGGACCTTGCCGAATGTGTGGCGACGGGCACGCATCCTGAACGCGGCCTGGGAATCCTGACCGGGGATCCCCAGGCCGCGCCACCGTGGCCGCCCGCTGGAGGGCGTCCTGTTGACCGGCGGCGACCCTGTCGCTGGCCGAGCACGTTGCGATGTGCGGCAGTAGTCCGCACCGCGTCCGGTACGGGCACTACGTCGCCCACCGGGGCTAGCTCGCTCCGCGCGGCTAAGCTCTGCGATCATGCCGAGGCTGCTGGTCGTTCATCACACGCCGTCGCCCGCGCTGCAGGAGATGTTCGAGGCCGCGGTCAGCGGAGCACGGACCGATGAGGTCGAGGGCGTCGAGGTGGTGATCAGGCCTGCCCTTACCGCGGCGGCCGTCGACGTACTCGAGGCCGACGGCTACCTGCTGGGCACCCCCGCCAACATCGGCTATATGTCCGGTGCCCTCAAGCACTTCTTTGACGGCATCTACTATCCGTGCCTGGAAGCGACGAGGCGGCGGCCCTACGGCCTGTACGTGCACGGCGGCACGGACACCGGCGGCGCGGTCCGCGCGGTCGAGTCGATCGCCACCGGCCTGCAGTGGCGGGCGGTCCGGCCGCCGGTC
>JASHVM010000720.1:0-11221 GCA_030044595.1 Streptosporangiaceae bacterium | reverse complement strand
GGCCGGATTGGCCGACCGGCAGCCGGATCCTCCGGGCGGCGCCTTCGGCCGCGACCGCGATGGCCGGCTCGATGGCGTGCTGTACGAACGGCCCATGTTCGAGCTGTTCGAACGCAACCTGCGCCAGGACATCGCCAGGATGGGCGCGGCCGCGCGGGCGAGACTGGTCGAACGGGCGGGACAGCGGCTGGCCGGGTTCGGCCTGACCGCGGCCTGCGACGCGGATCTGCGCCGCGACACCTTCGCCGCGTTCGCCGAGGCGGACACCGGCGGCGGGCTCAGCCAGCGGATCTACGGCCTGGTCGTGCACGACCAGGTGGAGTGGCTGCTCGCCGCCGGGTTGCAGGGCCGCCACTCGGACCGGCTGGCCACCGAGGCGGTGAAGATCTGGGCCGACGGCGGGATGAGCAGCCGCACCGCGGCGATCCACGGCACCTACCCGGTCCCGCCGTACGGCTCCGGGATCATGTATTTCGAGCCTGACGAGCTGACCGAGATGGTCCGCGACTTCGATGCCCGCGGCTTCCAGGTCTGCATCCACGCGCAGGGGGACCGGGCGATCGAGACAGTGCTGGACGCCTACGCCGCCGTGCTGGGCGCCGGAGCGGGAAACCCGCGCCGGCACCGGATCGAGCACGGCGGCGCGCTGTATCCGCCGCTGGCCGCGCGGGCCGCGGCCCTCGGGATCGTCGTGGCGAGCCAGCCCGGGTTCCTGTCGACTCTGGGCGACGGGTTCGCCGCGGCGTTCGGCGACCGCAGCGACGAGCTGTACTCCTTCGCCTCCTGGCAGCGGGCCGGCATCACGGTCGCCGGATCATCGGACGCCCCGGTCATCACCGCCGATCCGCTTGTCGGCATCCGGGATGCCGCCCTGCGCCGCACCGGCGACGGTCGCGTGCTCGGCCCCGCCGAGTGCCTCCCGGTCCGTGACGCGCTGGCCCTGTACACCACGCAGGCCGCATTCGCCATGCACCGCGAAGAGGAGATCGGCTCGCTCCAGCCGGGCAAGCTCGCGGACTTCGTGGTCCTCGACCGCAACCCGCTCGAGGTCGACCCCGAGCAGATCACCGACATCGGCGTCCTGGCCACGGTCCTGGGCGGGACACCCGTGTACCAAGCCGGGAGCATCTTCCCCGGCTGACCCGAAGGGCCGACCGCGTTCCGCGGCGGATTCGGCGCGAGGCTATCCTCGCGGTCATGCCGATTCTGGCCGTTGTGGGCGCAGGACCGAAGGGAATCGCGATCGCCGCCAAGGCACGCGCGCTGGCGGCGGCCGGGCTCGCCGCGCCGCGGGTCGTGCTGATCGACCGGGGCGCCGTAGCCGGGAACTGGACCGGGCGGCAGGGCTACACCAGCGGCTTGCTGCCGCTGGGCACGCCGGTGGAAAAGGACGTCGGCTTCCCCTACGCCGACAGCTGGGGACTTGCCTCCTCCGCGGTCACCGCCGCGATGGCGGATTACAGCTGGCAGCAGCACCTGATCGGCCACGGCGCCTACGCCGACTGGGTTGACCGCGGCCGGCTGCGGCCCACGCACCGGCAGTGGAGTTCCTACCTGCGTGAGGTCGCCGACAAAGCGCAGGCCGAGATCGTTGCCGCCGAGGTCGTCGGCATGGAGGCCGACGGCGAGCGGTGGCGGCTCGCGGTCGAGCCGGGGGAGGCGATCTGGGCCGACGGCGTCGTCATCACCGGCGCGGGTCCGCCGATCCGCGTGCCCGGCCAGCCCAGCCAGCACCCGCGGGTGCTCGACGGGCGCAGCTACTGGCTGGCCAAGCGGGCCGTCAGCAGCCCGGTGGCGCAGAACGCGTGCGTGATCGGCAGCGGGGAGACGGCGGCCTCGGTCGTCATCAGCCTCGTCAGCAAGCTGCCCAAGCACTCGACCATCGACGTGGTGACGAGCCGCGGCGTCCTTTACTCGCGCGGGGAAAGTTACGAGGAGAACCGCCTGTACTCCGACCCCGGAGACTGGCCCGCGTTGGCCGAGTCGCATCGGCGCGAGTTCCTTCAGCGCACCGACCGCGGCGTCTTCTCCCAGCAGGCCGAGGAGGTCCTCAACGCCTCCCGCGGCCTCCGCGCGCTCGCCGGGAGGGTGGTGGCGCTCGAGGCGGGCGAGCGGCAGGTGGTCGTCGGGATCGAGTACGCCAGCGAGCGCGAGCGTGTCGCCTACGACCTGGTGGTTGTCGCGATCGGCTTCCGGGCTCGCTGGTTCGAGGATCTGCTCGGCGACCAGGCCCGCCGCCGCTTCGAGAACGCGCTCGCGGGCGCCGAACTCGAGCGGCGGATCGATTTCCATCTATCGGTCGCTGGCCTGAGCCCGCCGCTGCATCTTCCCGTGGTCGCCGGGCTGGCCCAGGGACCGGGCTTCCCCAACCTGAGCTGCCTCGGCCTGTTGAGCGATCGCATCCTGCGCCGTTACGTCGCGCTGGGGGACCCGGCTCGCGCGGCCTGTGAGAGGAGAGAGCGTGTCTGAGGTGCCCGATGAGGCGTGGGAGAGCGACGATTGCGTACGCCGCACGGTGGTCATGCCGGCCGTCTTGGCCGAACGGCTCGCCGCCCGGGCCGAGCGACGCGGTCTTTCGGTCAGCGAGCTGATAGTCGAATACGCGCAAGACGGCCTGGACCGTGACTAAGCCGGACCAGCCGGGCCTGTCAGGCGATCTTACGGGCACCCGGACCCGGCACCGGGGTAACGTCGCGGGCTGATTCCAGGTCATGCCCGGCCTGGCAGGATATGCGCAGCTGCACCGGCTCCCCGCAGTCGCGGTGCCGCAGCAGGACCTGCGGGCCGGCCGGTCCGACGGCATACCGGTCGCCCCACTGCATCATCGCCACCAGGACCGGGTAGAGGTCAAGGCCCTTGTCGGTGAGTCGGTACTCGCTCCGGCTGCGCTGGCCGGCTTCCCGGTAGGGAACCTTGCGGAGCAGGCCTTCGGCCACGAGGCGGGCAAGACGCTGGCTGAGCACCTGGCGGGGCAATCCGGTGCGGCGCTGCATGTCATCGAACCGCCGCACGCCGTTGAAGGCCTCGCGCAGCACGAGGAACGTCGGCCGCTCCCCGATGATCCCCACGGCCGCGCCGATCGCGCAGTTGGCCGAGTCGTACTCCAGAATCCAGGGCCGTCTCATAACCGCATGCTAAATCTAGTTGACAGACTCAGCAATCCGCGGCCATTCTGGGTTCATGAGACGAACCCAGGAACGGCAGGCCGCTGGCTGCGCAGCCGCTGCCATCCGCCCGGTACGCCCGACGGACCTGGCTGCGCTCGGCGACTTCTTCACGGGCCTGTCCGCGCGGACGCGCTACCTGCGATTTTTCGGCCCGGTCACCCCGGGTCCTGACCTGCTCCGTCTCCTGTCCGGCTCCGGTGACCACGCCGACGCCGTGGTCGCGGTGCGGGGCGGCGTCATCATCGGGCACGCCATGGCAGCGGACGAGGCCGGGTCCCGCGGGACCCGGATGACCGACATCGGCGTGGTGGTGGCCGACGCGTGGCAGGGCCACGGCGTGGGCTCGGCGCTGGTGCGGGCGCTGGTCGCCGGGGCTCAGGCCCGAGGCGTGACCTCGCTGGCCATGGAGGTACTGCCCGACAACTACCAGGTCCTCGCCATGATCAAGGCCCACTGGCCCGGGTCTCGCACCGGGCATTCCCGGGACGGCGTCACCTTCCGCGCCGAGCTGCCGCGACACCGGCCGCAGCGCCCGGCACCGGCACGTCCGTTGTGGACGTCAGACGCCTTCCACGAGCTCCCTGAGTCGGCGTAGCCGGTCGGTCCGCTCCGCCGCGAAGCGTTCCAGTGCGCCCAGGATGTGCGCCTCGTCGAGGTGGGCCTCCTCGATGACCTCGGCGACCGAGCCGCCGGTGCGCCACCGGTCGTCCCAGTCCGACGACAGCGAGTACTCCCTGACCAGCGGGCCATCGGCCCACTCCCGCATCAGCTTGAACGCGCCGTTGGTGATGATCATGGCGTCGAGCCGCTCCGAGGGCCCGGCCACCGAGAGCCGGTACTCCGCGGGCTGGCGCGCGAACAGCTGAGGGCTGACCGCCGCCACGATCTTCACGTTGATTCGCCGGGCGGACAGCTCCGGCAGGACGTTGACCAGGTTCCGGGTCGGCATGGTGCCGCGGACGAAGACGATCCCGCCGCGCGGCTGGTCCGGCCGGTAGTCGCGCAAGACGTAGGCGCCGCGCGCGGCAGCCAGGTGGGACGGGATACCCAGGGCTTCCCGGTCGGGTATCTCCACCGGCGGGCGGGTCAGGTGCAGCGCCACGATCGGCACGTCGAGCGAGAACGCGGCGCCGAGCATCACCGGGACCTCGTTGTACTCCCACGGGTGCAGGTCGATCACGTGCCCCTCGGGGAACAGCTGGGTGACCCCGATCGAGAAGATGCCGAAGTGGGTGCGGGAGTCCTCGGCCGTCTCCGGTCCCGAGTGGCCCGCGATCCACAGCACCTTGCCCACCTTGAGCTCGCTGTCCTGAGCCAGCTGACTGAACAGCCGCATGAGCCCGTATTTGAGGTACGAGAACGACCCGTACGTCGAGCACGCCCCCCAGAACCCGTCAAACCGCGAGAACGGGTCCGCTGCCAGGTTGACCGTGGCCAGCCCGGCCATCATCCCCGCGTTGGTGAACTCGGTGATCTCCGTGGGCAGCAGCGCTCCGAACGGGTTCTCGTCGCGCTCGTACCAGCCGGTGCCCGGCGATCCGCCGAAGTCGTGGCCGAAACCGGCGATGTTAGTTGATTCGGCCAGGTCGGCCGAGGCCGCGATGAACAGGGGCCGGCCGTACTCACGCAGCGCGAGGGAGTTCACGTAGGCGCCCCAGGCGGCCAGGCCGGCCCGGTTCGCCGCCTTCTCGCCCGGCTTCTTCCACATGCTGTCGGGGTAGCTGGCCACGTCGAAGATGCGACGGTCGGTGAACACCCCCGTCGCCCCGAGCCGGAACCCGTCAATCGATTCCGGCACCGTCCCGGCGATGGCCAGCAGCCGGTCAGACAGCCAGGTCACCAGGTCCTCGTCACGGCGGAGCACGCTCATCGCGACGCCCAGGTTCGCGCGAGCCTGCGCCTGCACGGCCGCCGGGTCGGCCGGCGCGGGGGAGTCCACGCCCTCGTAGGTCACCCCGTAACGCGCCATGAACTGCTTGCGGGTCGCCCAGAACTGTTCCGCGTTCATCGGCCAGGCCGTACCGTGACTCGCCGCGTCGACCTTGCCGTAACCCCGGCCCTTCTGCGTGACGAACCACGCCATGCTCGGGACCCGGTCCGGGTTGGCGCCGCAGGCCACCTCGAGCACGGTCCGGGTGACCGGCCCCCACTCCATGCCGTGCTCGGTGCCGGTGACCCGCCAGCCGTAGGGCGCGAACCAGTCCACCGGGGCGCCCGCCACCACCGCAGAGGCCGGCCGCGGGTCGATGCCGAAGTCGTTCCAGTCGACCATGAAGACCAGGTTGTCCAGGCCTAGGCCCCACGCGCTGTTCTTGGTCTCGTGCGCGGAACCAGGGGTGAGCCCGCCCTCGCCTTCGAACACGAACACCTTGACCTCGCCGGCGCCGGCCAGTTTCAGGGCAAGCGCCTCGCCCGCGGCCGGCGGCATTCCGTGCCCGGAGGGACCGGTGTTGAACTTCAGGAACAGCGTCCTGCCCTCCATCTCCGCGTGCCCGGGCAGGCCGCCGTGCCTGCGCAGGCGGAGCAGCCATTCCCAGGTCAGGGCCCAGCGGCCGTCGTCGGGAAAGGCGAACTCGGCCGCCCCGGTTCTCTCGTGCCGGGCCCGCACTGCCTCGTTGAGCACCGCGAGCGTGGCGTAGACGAGCGGGACCGTGTGGCCCGCGGACAGCACGAAACGATCGCCGAACCGGCGCCACGGCCGCAGCAGGTCCCAGCGCATGGCCCCGGACAGCAGCAGGGCCAGCAGCATGTGCACCTTGGATCGTGACCCGCCGGGGTGGCCGCTCTGCCGGTAGTTGAGCGACAGGTCGATACACTCATCGACCAGATCCTTGATCACCTCGTAGCGGGCGAAATCGCCCTCGGCGGCGGCGAAAAGCTGCCCGACGTCCCGTTCATCGCCCGACCGAGCCAGCAGACCACCCGACGCCGTGCCACCGGACATTCCCGCACCTCCTCGTGCTGCACCGACCTCTAGACTGACGTGTCGCCGGGCCGAGGGCAAGATCGCGAGGATCCCGGCACTCCTGACTCTTACCACCAAACCGCCACACACTTATCATCAGGCCATGGCAGAAATCCGGCTCGCAGACCGCATGGCCAGGCTCGGCACCGAGTCAGCCTTCGAGGTCCTCGCAAAGGCCAAGGCCATGGAGGCCGCCGGCCACAAGATCATTCACCTGGAGATCGGCGAGCCTGACTTCCCGACCGCCCCCCATATCGTCGAAGCCGCCGTCGAGGCCCTGCGGGCCGGCCACACCCACTACGTCCCCGCGCCGGGCATCCCGCCGCTGCGCGAGGCCGTGGCCGCCTTCCTCGAGCGCACCGGCCGGATGCGGGTCACCCCGGACCGCGTCGTCGTGACCCCGGGGGCCAAGCCGATCATGTTCTTCACGATCCTGGCCCTGGCCGGCGAGGGAGACGAGGTGCTCTACCCGGATCCGGGCTTCCCGATGTACGAGTCGATCACCTCGTTCGCGGGCGCGGTCCCCGTGCCCGTCCCGCTGCGCGAGCGCAACGGCTTCCGCATCGACGTCGGCGAGCTCGACCGGCTGGTCACCGACCGGTCCAAGCTGCTCATCATCAACTCGCCGCACAACCCGTGCGGCAGCGCGCTGACCCGCGAGGACTGCGAGGCGATCGCGGACATCGCGCAGCGGCGCGACCTGATCGTGCTCACCGACGAGGTGTACTGGGCCATCCGGTACGGCCCGGGCGGCGCTGACCCGGGGGGACCACCCCCAGAAACCGCCCGCCAGGCCAGCGTGCTGGACGTGGACGGCATGGCCGACCGGACGATCCTGCTCGACGGCTGGTCTAAGACGTTTGCCATGACCGGCTGGCGGCTCGGCTTCGGCGTCTTCCCGCCCGCCCTGGTCGAGCCGGTCACCCGCCTGACCATCAACTCGGTGTCGTGCACCTCGGCGTTCAGTCAGTACGCCGCGATCGCGGCCCTGGAAGGGCCGTGGCTGCCGGTCGACGAGATGGTCGCGGAGTTCCGCCGCCGCCGTGACATCATCGTCGCCGGGCTGAATGACATTCCCGGTATCAGCTGCCTGGAGCCGCAGGGCGCCTTCTACGTTTTCCCGAACATCACAGAAACCGGCCTGACGTCAGCGCAGCTGCAGGCCCGGCTGCTCCAGGACGCGGGCGTGGCCGCCCTGGCCGGCACCGCCTTCGGCCCGTACGGCGAGGGTTTCCTGCGGTTCTCCTACGCGAACTCGGTGGAGAACATCAGGGCGGCGCTGGAGGCGGTCAGGGCGCAGCTGACCTGACCCCGCGGCCGCGGGTCGGCCCGGACGTCACCAATCACACGGCCTCGGCCTGATCCTGAGCATGCTGGTCATCTACCCACCACGTCGTCACTAACCGTCGCGGGACGGCCCGGCCGATCCTCGACGGGCGGCTGGATGTCGTTGCGGGCCACGGCCAGGTAGGCGACGAGGACCGCGACGATGATCGTGGTAACCAGGGCCACCGGGCCGTCGCCGTAGTTGAGCCCGCTGATCGAGTGCGGCTTGCTGAAGTAGTCGGCGAACGAGGCGCCGAGCGGACGGGTCACCACGTAGCCGAACCAGAACGCGACGACCGAGTTGAGCCCGAAGAACTTCCAGGCCACTGCGGGGATCAGGATGACGACGAAGAACAGGATCCCGGACGCGAGGTAGCCCAGGTGCAGGGCCGTGGCCGTGAAGTCCCCGAGGGCGGTGCCGAACGCGAAGGTGGCGAACACCACGGCCCAGTAGTACATCTCCCGCCGCTGCGTGTAGACGCTGTGGATCGACAGCGTGCGCTCGCTGCGGTACCAGAGCCAGAAGACGACGGCGAGCACGACGGCCCACAACGCCGTGGTGCCCGCGTACGGAATGCCGACGTACAGATGGAGGAAATCCGACACGCCGGTGCCGAAGATCGCGATGGCGTAGGCCAGGGCCCAGTAGGCGGCGGCCGTGTAACGCGTGGTCCGGAACTGCCAGACCAGGCAGATAAGGAACAGGACGACCTCGACGAAGGCGGCGATCACCCGGCTGTGGTCCAGGGCCAGGTAGTCCGAGGTAGCCTCGCCGCCGGCCGTGGTGAGGACCTTGATCACCCAGAACAGGAAGGTGATCTCGGGCACCTTGGCGGCGACCGGCTCGGGGAAGAAGCCCCGTCTGTGGCTGGACATGGAACTCAGCTCCCGCGTGTAACGGTCAGGATTCGGCTGAGGGCTGCTTCTGGCGAGGGCGAGCGGAACCGTACGCGTGGGCGGGGCCTTTGGCAGCCGGCTTCACCTTCGCGATATGCACCAGGCTGTTGTAGGTGATCAGGGCGATGGCCAGATGCATCGTCATCAGCACCGCGACGGCGCGGACCGGCTCCCCCCGGTAGAGGATATAAAGGTCCGGCAGCCAGAGCACCAGGGTGACCAGGATGGCCAGGCGGAAGAACAGCCAGCGCGGCGCCGAACTGATCCGGGTGACGACCGGCCAGGCCAGGCAGGCGATCACCACGCCGATGATGGTCAGCTTGGCGTAGTCGGAGAACTGGAAATGACCGTATCCCTTGGTCGAGGGGAAGACCGTCGTGCCGATCGCCACCAGGACCGCGTCGGCGCCCAGCGACCCGACGACGGAGACAGCCAGGGCGGCTATCACCCGGCTGGCGGAGGGCGGTCGGCCAGCCGGGCGGAAGTCCACCCGGGCGAGCGTCATCGCCCGGTCGAGCCACGGCAGTGGTTGAGCAGGCAAGGTCCCTCCCCGCGCCGGCGATGATAAGCCGAACGTACGCGGAGCCGGGCCGCCCCTGGGATATCCCGGAGGACGAAATCCGGGCCGCCCGGCTCATCCTCAAGTCGGACGCCCGGCCGGGCCTGCGCCCATGACCAGGAGCGATGACGCCCGAGCGGGTCCTTGTGCCCACCGCAGGCGGTACGCTGCCGGTAAGTGACCACGAAGGACGCACATGGGCACCATGACCGAGTTTCCGCCCACGTCTCGGCCGCAGCGGCAGGGAACAGCACCGCCCCCGCCTGCGCAGGCCGAGGTCGAGCCACCCGGGTGGACCGCGCTCCAGCCGCCTGACGAGATCTCCCGCAGCATGTTCGCCCGGGGCCGCCGCCTGGGCCGCGCCCACCCGCTGGCCATCGACGCGCTCGTCGCAGCGGTCCTGCTCGGGCTGTGCACCGTATGGCTGGCGCAGTCCCCCTTCGCCGGGATCCGCGCGGGCGTCGTGCAGGCGGCGCTGATCGCCGTGCTCATCGCTCGCCGTGTCTGGCCCGCCGGGATATTCCTGCTCGCCTGCGCCATCGCCTTTGCCCAGTTGCTGCTTGGCTTCCCCCTGCTCGGCGACGTGGCGCTGCTGGTAGCGCTCTACACGGTGGCGGCCCACCAGTCCCGGACCAGGGCCTTGCTCGCCGCCGGGGTCCTCGGAGCCGGAGCCGTCATGGCGGCGGTCCGATGGGAGCCGGCCGGGACGCTGCCGCGGTCCCTGCTGTTCCTCACCGCCATGGTGGTAGCCGCGCTTTTCGCCGGGCTGACGGCCGCTTCAGGGAGCAGGTACCTGGCCTGGATGGACGAGCGCGCCCGGCGGCTCGAAATCGAGCGCGACCAGCAGGCCACGATCGCGGCCGCCGCCGAGCGGACCCGGATCGCCAGGGAACTCCACGACATCGTGTCCCACAGCCTGTCGGTCGTGATCACGCTGGCCGACGGCGCCGCGGTGGTCAGCCGCGCCGACCCCGGCCGGGGCGCAGAGGCGATGACCGAAGTCTCCGAGGTCGGCCGTCAGGCGCTTTCCGACATGCGAGCCATGCTGGGCGTGCTGCGCACCGACGAGCCGTCGACGGGGCGGAACCCGCAACCGCCGCAGCCCGGCGTAGCGCAGCTCGGTGCGCTCGTGGAGCGGGTCCGGGCGACCGGGCTGGCCGTCGCCCTAGCCGTCGAGGGTGCCCCCTTCCCGCTCGGCGCCGCCGCCGAGCTGACGGCCTACCGGATCGCCCAGGAAGCGCTGACCAATACGCTCCGGCACGGCGCGGCCGGGCGCGCGTGGGTCACCATCAGCTACGACGAGCCGGAGCTACGGGTCCGCGTGGTCGACGACGGCAGCCCGGGCAACCCGGCGGCGCAGGCGATCCCGCTGTTCACTCCGGCGACACGGCAGGGGCACGGCATCGACGGCATGCGCGAGCGCGCGGCCCTGCACGGCGGCGCGCTGTGGGCGGGCCCGGTCGCCGGCGGCTGGCTGGTCGAGGCGACCCTGCGGCCCGGGTCGGCGCCTGCATGAGCATCTCCGTGCTGCTGGCTGACGATCAGCCGTTGCTGCGGCGCGGCTTCCGGATGATCCTCGAGGCCGAGAGCGACCTGACCGTCGTCGCGGAAGCAGGGCACGGCGACGAGGCGGTGGACCTCACCCGCCGCTGCACGCCGGACGTCGTGCTGATGGATATCCGGATGCCGGGCACCGACGGCATCGAGGCGACCCGGCGCATCACCGCCGCCCACCCCGGCGTGCGCGTGCTGGCCCTGACCACCTTCGACCTCGACGACTACGCCTTCGGCGCGCTGCGGGCCGGCGCCAGCGGCTTCCTGCTGAAGGACGTGCGCCCGGCGGAACTGGTCGCGGCCATCAGGACGGTCGCGGCCGGGGACGCGGTCGTCTCACCCCGGGTGACCCGGCGCCTGCTGGAGGAATACGCCCAGGTTCTCCCGCTTTCCGCCGGGCAAAGGGCGCAGCGCTACCCCCAGCTATCCGCGCTGACCGAGCGCGAGCGCGAGGTGTTGGTCGCGGTGGCCCGCGGCCTTTCGAACGCGGAGATCGCCGCCGCCCTGTTCGTGTCCGAGGCGACGGTGAAGTCCCACGTCGGACGGATCTTGGCCAAGCTCGGGCTGCGGGACCGGGTCCAGGTGGTGGTGCTGGCCTACGAGACGGGGCTCGTCCAGCCGGGCGACAACCGGGCCGGCCAGGACGCGACGCCATGAGGTACGAGGTGCTCGCGGTCCGCTACGGGACCCGGCTGACCCGCAAGAGCGAGGTGTTCCTGCACTACGAGGTGTATGGCGAGCCGGACGCCGAGG
>JASHVM010000719.1:0-5961 GCA_030044595.1 Streptosporangiaceae bacterium | reverse complement strand
TGCTCATCCTCCTGGCCGCCGTCGCGCTGGTCGCCCCCGACGCCGCCCGCGCCCAGACGGCAACGCCCGCACCGCCGCGATATCCCCGCGCCATGGCTGCCTAGGGAGGACCTAGGACATGCCGTGCCAGCTCCTGCCCCGCCCGCTGTCCGTCCTGGCCAGCGCGCTGGCCGCCGCAGGCGTCGTGCTCGCCGTTGCCGGCTGCAGCCACGTCACCCCGCTAGGGCCGGGTCCGGCGCCAGTGAGCCTGCCGCCGCCGCGCGATCTGGGGTCGCCGATCACCGTGCAAATCATGCGCAGCCAGCCCCCCACGCCAACCGGCCGGTGCCCGGCCGGCTCAATCGACCTCTTCGGGTCGGAGCCCAACGTGCCGCGGGCCGCCGTAGCTTCGTCACGCTCCGTGCAGGCAGGCGCCGGGAGCACGGCCACACCCACCCCCACGCCGGCCACGCCTCCCGCGAGCGTGGCGTGCTACCGTCCGGTCGGCACACCGGTCACGATCACCTCCGCAGCCGTCTCCTCGGTCACCACCAGCCGGAACCAGCCGGGAGCCGCCTGGTACGAATTCGTGGTCGCCTTCCCCGCCGCCGACGTGCCGGCGTTGACAGCGCTCATCCGGCAGGCCTATTACTCTGGCGATGCCCTCGGCATGAGCGTCGCCGGCAAGCTCTGGCAGGCCCCGCAACCACGAAGCAGATTCAACGCGCTCCGGGCCGAACAGATCAACCTGCTCAGCAGGAACCAAGCCTTCCAGCTTTACCGCCTGCTGGTCCCGTCTGGCTGATCGCCCAGCCTTCCGCGCCCCGCCGCCGCCAGAAGCCGGCCACGGCGCTGCCGGACTGGGGCTTCTTCCCATCAGCATGCGACCCAGCCGGCTGCTCCCGCCAGTCACGCCCAGATCAGTTCGAGGGCAGGCACGGCGGGCCGACATGACAGCGGCACCCCAGCGCAGGCGGCTACGCGCGCGACAGCCGAAGCCGAGAGACCGTCACGGAATGTGGCGACTGCCCCGGGGGTCATTGACCTGATCGCCGGATCGCGCGAGGGCCGCAGCCAGCGGCTCTCACATGGCGTGACCGCTGTTCCGGGCCGCCAGCGTCCTGATCGCCGAAGGCTCTGCCGTGCCAGGCAGCAGGAGGGGGGAGGCAGGCTCTGGCTGGCAGGGCTGCCTGGCCGGGCCGGCGCCGGGGTCACCCGCTCCAGGCGATGGGCGGTTGCCGGGATGCGGGTACCGTCAGTGGGCAGGTTGCCTGGTTGGCCAGGGTGAGAAGGGCTGAAGCGAGATGCCGGCTGGTCGTGTAAACGGGGTTGAGCTGTATTGGGAGCAAAGGGGCAGTGGTCCCCGGTTGCTGTTCTGCAACGGGTCGGGCACGACCTTGCAGGCCGTCCGGCCATTGCTCGATCTGGTTGCTGCCAAGTTCGATCTGCTGGCGTGGGACTACCGTGGCCTGGGTCGCAGCGTCCCCCTGACAGGTCCTTATACCATGGCCGATCTGGCAGCTGACGCCGTTGGCCTGCTGGAGATCGCAGGCTGGGACGCCTGCCGGGTGCTCGGGGTGAGCTTTGGCGGCATGGTGGCGCAGGAGTTCGCCGTCACCTATCCGGAGCGGGTCGAGCGCCTCGCGTTGGCCTGCACCTCAGCCGGCGGTGGCGGCGGGTCCTCCTACCCGCTGCACACGCTGCAGCAGCTCCCGCCCGAGGAGCGGGCTGCGGTCCAGCTCAAGCTGGCTGACAGCCGCTGGGACGAGCGCTGGCTTGAGGCGCACCCGGCAGATCGCGCGCTGGCCGAAGGCCTCGCCGCCGCTGGCCAGAATCGGCGGGACTCAGCTGACGCAGCCGCCCGCACCGCCCAGCTCGAGGCGCGCGCAGGCCATGACGTATGGGACCGCCTCGGCGCGATCACCTGCCCGGCTCTTGTTGGCTACGGCAACTACGACGAGATCGCACCGGCCCAGAACAGCGCCGCGATCGCATCGCATGTCGGCGGAGCCGAGCTGCGCGGCTACGAAGGAGGGCACCTGTTCCTGTTCCAGGACCCGTCCGCACTACCGGAATTCGAGGCATTCCTGCAAGCGCCACCAGGGTAGTTCGTCACCCTGGACATCGCTGTTGAGCAGCAACGGTCGCCTCGCCGCGCCCGCAGACGACCTGGCGCGCCAGATCTTGCTCATCCTGTCCTGCCGGGCCAGCGGCGGCCGACAGTCCCGCGGCCGCGCAGATGACGACGGATCTCACGCGACAACCATGACCAGCGATCCTCACGCTGCGCGACTAGCGTTCCAAAGTGAGGGCGCACCTAGCGATTCTTTCCGACTGATGGCGGGGTCGCTGCAGCGTGGCATTACGCGCAGACGCTCCAGTTCTGCGCGGCCTTCTGTACGCAGAACGGTAATCCATTCAAAGAGCATGGCGGCTAAGCCTGACACGGTCCGCAGCCGCACCGATCGGCGCTGCGCGCTTTCCCTGCGCGTTTGAAGAACAGGGCGCTAGCCGGGCTGGTGCTCATGCGAAGCGCTCGATGATCCGCTCAGGTGGTCAGCGTTTTTTGCCGGCGGTGATGAGCAGGTATTCCCATTCCATGATCGTGGTCACTGGGCCGCTATCGTGGCGGCTGGCAAGGCCGGCGAGGTCGCGGTCGAGGGCGGCGGTTCGCTGCGGATCATCGGCGACGCCCCGGTAGGCGGCGATGGTCGGGCCGTAGCGCGCCTTGAAGTAGTCGCGGAAGTCCTCGGGGCTGGTGAACTTGTCAACCCGGACTGTCTTGCGTTGTGCGGTGAGATTGGTGACCCGGTCACCGAGCAGCGCGCGGACGTGGTCTTCACGACCCCACAGCGGCGGCGGCTGGACGCCGGGCGGGGGCGGCGGGGCATAGGGCTTCATGGCGGCGAACATCTGGCCGAGGAAGCCCTCGGGAGTCCAGCTGAGCAACCCGATGGTCCCGCCGGGACGGCATACCCGGACCAGCTCGCCGGCGCTGACCCGGTGGTGCGGGGCGAACATGACTCCCAGGCAGGACATCACGACGTCGAACTCGCCGTCGCCGAACGGGAGTGCCTCGGCGTCGGCCTCCCGCCATTCCAGCTCGATGCCCTGCCGCTCGGCCTGCTGCTGTCCGGCGGTGAGCAGTTCGGGTGTCAGGTCGCAGGCCACCACGCTTGCGCCGGCCCGGGCGGCGGGAATAGCCGCGTTCCCGGATCCCGCAGCCACGTCCAGCACGCGGTCGCCGGGCCGCACTGCGCACGCACCGACCAGAATCTGGCCCAGGTCCGAGATGATGTCGGCGGCCAGGACAGGGTAATCACCAAGCGCCCACATGGCACGGTGGTTAGCCTTCAGGGTCCTGTCGGCCTCCTTCGCCGGTGCGGTCATCGCCGTTCTCCTCCCGCATGTCCAAGCGGCCATCGACTGGCGCCGCCGTGGAACTGACGCTAGGAAGAGACCGGGCCTCCGGCTAGTACAAGATCTGTACTAGCACTGGCCCGGCTGGCGATCAGGACCTAGCCTGCGGAACATGGGGTCTTCCTACCGCCAGTTCTGCCCGGTGGCCAAAGCGATGGAGCTGCTAGACGAGCGCTGGACGCTGCTGATCGTCCGTGAGCTGGTGACCGGCAGCCAGCACTTCAACGAGCTTCGCCGCGGAGTGCCGCGGATGTCCCCCTCCCTGCTATCCAAGAGGCTGAGCCAGCTGGTGCGCGCCGGAATCGTGGATCGCCACGATGACGGAAGCGACGTCCGGTACGTGCTGACTCCGGCGGGCCGCGAACTGCAGCCGGTGGTCGAAGCGCTGGGGGTCTGGGGTATCCGCTGGATCGGGGAAATCGGCGACGAGGACCTCGATCCCAAGCTGCTGCTATGGGACATGCACCGCAACATCGACCATCACGCCGTCCCGGACGGCAGGACGGTCGTGCAATTCCGGTTCCCTGAGGCTCCCGCGCGCAGCCGGGACTGGTGGCTCGTGATCACACCGGACGATGCCGACGTCTGTGACGCAGATCCTGGCTATCCCGTCGCCGTCACCATGACCACCAGCCTGCGGCGCATGGTCGAGGTCTGGCGCGGCGACCTGAGCTGGCCAGACGCACTGCGCTCCGGGGCGATCACGCTCCAGGGACCCGAGAATCTCCGCCGGGCCGTCCCCCGTTGGTTCACCCTTCCGGTATTCGCCGTAGTATCGCGGCCTCCCCGATCATGACCTGCGTGTGCTCCACCGAATGCTCATTACGCCCGGATCTGCGAAATGGGATCAGCCACGTCGACTGGCGGGTCTAGCAGATTACCTCCCGGCAGGGGCGCAGCACATTCATCGCCGCAGGCGACGTGGCATCGGGGTCGACGCGGCTGCGCCCGCGTCGGCCGGACCATGATTGTGCGCGAGAGGGGTGTCAGCCGCATCGCTGCAAGCCGATGTCCGCTGGCACCGTGGGGCAGATCCATGCCATCTTGTCGGGCGCTTTCGTCACCGCAGTGCGGTGGGACTGGATAACCCGCAACCCCGCAGCGTCGGCAAAGCTGCCCAAGAACAGGCGCCAGCCAGCCGTCGCCCTGTCCCCCAGCCAGGTAGCGAAGGTCATTGCCGTCGCGCAGGACATACAAGGCCTGGAACCCGTCGTGGACGCTGGCCGCCGGCGCCGTCGAGACGACGAACGTCTATGACATGACCGCGACGGCGGAGGGCATCGGCAGCGGCGTCCTGCTCTCGAAGTCCTCCTACCAGGCCCAGACCGGCCCGAACCTGCTCGGCTTCGGGCACGCACAGTCTGGGTGCTCGTGCATGAAGCAAACGACGTCGTATAACTACGGGCTGGGCATCGTGCGCTCGGGCTCGTGGCTCCTGCAGAACCCGCTGTTCGCGGGCTACGCGGCGACTGAGGCCTACCTTCCCGCCGGGAAGATCGCCATTGCGGTTGCCGTCACATTCGCACCCGGGGCATTCGATGCGCAGGGAAACTATGCCAACTCCAGCACCTCGATCTTCCAGGAGATCGGTGCCTACATGGCCCCCAGTAACCCGCCGCCGACGAAAAAATAGCCGAGACGGGCGGGCGAGCAGGAGGCCGGCGTCAGCGAACGATCCGCGGCAGGGCCGCGAACCAACTGGGCGGCGGCACCGCGTACGGTGCCCGGAACCTCCGGCCCGCGGGGACGGCTGGTTACTGAAAGGCCAGCAACCGCCGGTAGAGTGCCGTGGTCTCGGCTGCGGGGGGCACGCCGACCTGGTCGCGCAGCAGTCTGACCAGCTCCTCGTAATGACGGACAGCGCGGGCGGTCTCGCCGAGGCGGGCCCAGCTGCTCATGAGCTCCCGGTGTGCCGACTCGTTGAGCGGCTCATGCGCGACGGCCCGGCGGAACGCGGCCGCCGCGGCCTGATGGCGCCCAGCTGCGGCCTGCAGCCGCCCGGTGGCCAGCAGGGTCGACTCGAAGGCCCGCCGGAGCTCGTCGCGGCGCACCAGCGCCCAGTCGCCTGCCGCCATGCCGTCCATGAAGTCGCCGCCGTAGGCGGCGATGGCGCGCTGCAGGTCGGACAGCGCGGCCGCGGGCGGCCGGGCGCGGTTCGCGGCGGCGAGCGCCGCCTCGAACGCGTCCACGTCGCACTCATGCTGGCGAGCGCGGTTGAACGAGTACCGGCCGCCGGCGTAGACCACCCACTCGGGGTCGCCGAGCGCGCGGCGCAGTTCGCGCAGCGCGGTGTGCAGGGCGTTCCCGAGCTGCTGGCGCGACAGTTCAGGCCACAGCGCCGCCCCCAGCTGCTCCCTGGTCAGGGCCGGCGACGTGGCCAGCAGGAACAGCAGCTCCCGGGGCTTGGCGTAGCCCCAGTCGGCGGCGGTCAGCGCGACCCCGTTCACTTCCACCACGGCGGTGCCGAGCGCGCGGACGGCGAGCAGGCCGCCGGCCCGGGCGGCCGGCGTGGCCTGCGCGGGCACCTGGACGGCCGGACGTCGACGCGGCGGTACCAGGGGC
>JASHVM010000718.1:0-18992 GCA_030044595.1 Streptosporangiaceae bacterium | reverse complement strand
GGCCGCGCGCCTGGCCACGGACCTGGTGGCGATCACGGCCGCCAGGCAGGCCAGCGCGGCGATGGCGAGCGCGCTCGCCAACGGGACAAGCTGCTGGCCGGTGACGGGGATGTCCTGCGCGGGGAGCGGGCGCGGCGGGGTGAAGACGGCCTGCGCCCACGCCTGCCGCGTGGCGAGGACCACCAGGCCGACTCCGGCCGCGGCGACCAGTAGCACCAGCGCGAATTCCCTGCGCGTCACCGGCATCAGCGCTTAATGCTCCTTGCGCAGCACGTCGGCGTCGAAGCAGGTCCGGTCGCCGGTGTGGCAGGCCGCACCAACCTGGTCGACCTTGACCAGGAGGGCATCGCCGTCACAGTCGAGCGCCACCGACTTGACCCACTGGTGGTGCCCGGAGGTGTCGCCCTTCACCCAGTACTCCTGACGGCTGCGCGACCAGTACGTACACCGGCCCGTGGTGAGGGTGCGATGCAGCGCCTCGTCGTTCATCCACCCGAGCATCAGCACCTCGCCGGTGTCGTACTGCTGGGCGATGGCCGCGATCAGGCCGGAGGCGTCCCGCTTCAGCCGCGCGGCGACGGCAGGATCGAGCATTGCTCCCTCACTTCCTCGTGACTTCAGCAAGGGTAGCAATGACGCCTACCATCAGCAGGTGAGCTATTCGCGAGAAGAGCGCCTGGCGCTGTGCGCGCTGCTCGACAAGACGGGCCCGGACGCCCCGACGCTGTGCGCCGGCTGGACCACCGGCGACCTCGCCGCGCACCTGGTGCTGCGCGAGCACCGGCCCGACGCGGCCGCGGGCGTCCTGGGCGGGCCGCTGGCCGGGTACACCGCGCGGGTGCAGCAGCGGATCAGGGAGCGGACGCCATTCCCCGACCTGGTGCGGATGATCCGGTCCGGCCCGCCGCGGCTGTCGCCGATGGCGATCCCCGGCATGGACGAGTGGGCCAACGCCGTGGAGTACTTCGTGCATCACGAGGACGTGCGGCGCGGCGGGCCTGACTGGGAACCGCGGGCGATCAGCAGCGGGGAGTCGGGCATGCTGTGGCAGCGGCTGCGGATGGCGCGGTTCATGCTCCGCCGGGCGCCCGTGGGAGTGGAGCTGGCCCGGGACGACAGCGAGGCGGACGGCCAGGCCTACCGGATCACCGTCAAGAATGCGACCCCGGCGGTGACCGTCATCGGCAGTCCCGCGGAACTCACCATGTGGGTGATGGGACGGACCGGCGCCGCCCGGGTCCGCTTCGACGGGACCGAGGTGGCGGTGAGCAAGCTCACCGCGGCGAACTGGCGGTAGGCAGCCTGCCGGGCTAGGCGCCCATCTCGCGCTTCAGCCTGGCCAGCTCGTCGTCGATGTCCTGCGTCTTCGGCGCGCTCTGCCGGGGGGGAGCCGGAGCGGAGTAAGGCTCCACGTCGGCCCGGGGCAGCGGCCGGTAGGGCTCGTGGTCGCGGACCTCGCGTTCGGCTTTCTTCCCGGAGACCTGCTTGCCGGACCGCGCCATCTTGATGGCGACCACGATCACGCCCACCACGAGCGCGGCGATGACCAAGGTCGTTACCGCGTGAATCACAAACCCGATCACCGAACCGACGAGCAGGAACGCGATGAGTATGCCGCCCGCGATGGCGGCGACCTTCAACCAGCTCACGCGCCACATCCTCTCTCGACAAGGTCCCCCGAGACCAGCACCCGAGAAATGTCCTCACTTGAGATATTACCTGACTGCGGTGATCCCGCGGGGGGGCACGAAACCAGCCTGACATGAATACTCTAAGGCCATGCAGGCACTCGGCATCGACATTGGCGGCAGCGGCATCAAGGCAGCGCCCGTGGACGTGACGACCGGCAAGCTGGTCGCCGACCGGCAGAAGATCCTGACGCCGCGCCCGGCCCGGCCAGATGCGGTGGCGGACGTGGTGAAGCAGCTCGCCACCTCGTTCGACTGGTCCGGCCCGGTCGGCATCACCTTCCCTGGCGTGGTGGTCGAGGGCGTGACCAGGACCGCCGCCAACATGGACCGGGCCTGGATCGGGCTTGACGCGGGCTCGTTGTTCGGCAAGGCGACGGGTAACCCGGTCCGGGTGCTGAACGATGCCGACGCGGCGGGCGTCGCGGAGATGACGTTCGGGGCCGGGGTGGGTGAGCCGGGCACCGTGCTGATGCTGACCTTCGGCACCGGGATCGGCAGCGCGCTGTTCGTCAAGGGCGTCCTGGTGCCGAACACCGAGTTCGGGCACGTGGAGATCCACGGCCACGACGCCGAGACCCGCGCCTCCGAGCACGCCAAGGAACTGCACGACCTGAGCTGGGGCAAGTGGGCCGGTCGGGTCGATGACTACCTCCAGCACATGGAGGCGCTGATCTCCCCGCAGCTGATCATCGTCGGCGGCGGCGTCAGCAGGCAGGCGGACAAGTGGGTACCGCGGCTGACCGGCATCCGCGCCCGCATCGTGCCAGCGGCCCTGCTCAACGAGGCCGGCATCGTCGGCGCGGCGATGGCCACCGCGAGCACCGTGGCCCCCGACGCCTCGGGGGCCAGCAGAACGGGGAGCTAGGAAGCGGTCAGCGCACCGGCTGCCCGGCGGCCCTGAGCGCCTCCTTGACCTGGCCGATGCGCAGGGTGCCGAAGTGAAACACGCTGGCGGCCAGGACCGCGTCGGCTCCGGCCGCGACGGCGGGCGCGAAGTGGGCCAGCGTCCCGGCGCCGCCGCTGGCGATCACCGGGACGGTGACGGCGCCGCGCACCGCGCGGATCAGCTCCAGGTCGAAGCCGGCGGTGGTGCCGTCGGCGTCCATCGAGTTCAGCAAGACCTCGCCCGCACCGAGCTGAGTGGCCCGCCGGGCCCAGTCCGCCGCGTCGATGCCGGTGCCGACCCGGCCGCCGTGCGTGGTCACCTCGAAGCCGCAGGACGCCCCCGGGGCGCGACGCGCGTCGACGGACAGCACCACGCATTGTGACCCGAACCGCTCCGCCGCCTCGGCCAGCAGTTCCGGCCTGGCGACCGCGGCGGTGTTGAGCGAGACCTTGTCCGCGCCGGCCCGCAGTAGCCGGTCTACGTCCGCGACGCTGCGCACGCCGCCGCCGACGGTAAGCGGGATGAACACCTGCTCGGCGGTCCGCCGGACGACCTCGTCCAGGGTGTCCCGGCCGCTGCTGGACGCGGTGATGTCCAAGAAGATCAGCTCGTCGGCGCCCTCGGCGTCGTAGCACGCGGCAAGCTCAACCGGGTCACCGGCGTCCCGCAGCGCGCGGAAGTTCACGCCCTTGACCACCCGGCCGTCATCAACGTCCAGGCACGGGATGACCCGCACCGCGACGGTCACGGCATGACCCCGGCCACTTCGGCCAGGGCCTCGGGCAGCGTGAAGGACCCCTCGTACAGGGCCGTGCCGACGATCGCCCCTTCCACGCCCAGCGGGACGAGCGACGCGATCGCACGCAGGTCGGCCAGGCTGGACACGCCCCCGCTGGCCACCACCGGCGCGGACGTGCGCGTGCACACCTCACGGAGCAGCGACAGGTTAGGGCCGTGCAGCGTGCCGTCCTTAAGCACGTCGGTCACCACGTACCTGGCGCAGCCCTCGGCGTTCAGCCGGTCGAGCGTCTGGTACAAGTCGCCGCCTTCGGCGGTCCAGCCGCGGGCGGCCAGCCGGGTGCCCCGGACATCCAGGCCCACCGCGACTCGCTCTCCGCAGCGGGCGATGACCGAGCGCACCCAGTCCGGGTTCTCCAGCGCCGCCGTGCCGATGTTGACCCGGGCGCAGCCGGTGCCGAGCGCGCGGGTCAGCGAGTCGTCGTCCCTGATGCCGCCGGACATCTCGACGGCGATGTCCAGCTTCCGGACGACCTCGGCGAGCAGGTCCGCGTTCGATCCGCGGCCGAAGGCCGCGTCCAGGTCGACCAGGTGGATCCACGAGGCCCCGGCTCGCTGCCAGCCCAGCGCGGCCTGCACCGGGTCGCCGTACCTGCCGCCGCTGCCCGCCACGCCCTGGACGAGCTGGACCGCGTGCCCGTCGGTGACGTCGACCGCGGGGAGCAACGTCAGCCCGGTCACAGCGTGCCGAGCCAGTTGGCTAGCAGCGCGGCGCCCGCGTCGCCGGACTTCTCCGGGTGAAACTGGGTCGCGGACAGCACCCCAGGCTCGACCTGTCCGACCTGCTCGACGGCGGCGGCGAACCGCTCGCCGTGCTCGGCCCAGGAGATGAGGGCACCCGCGGCGGCGAGCTGCGCGGCGGGCTGCGACCGCAGCGCGTACGAGTGCACGAAGTAGAACCGCGTCCCTGGCGCGATCCCGGCGAACAGCCGCGAGCCCGGCGCGGCCGACACGGTGTTCCAGCCCATGTGCGGCAGCACGCCGGCCTCCAGCCGCTCCACCGTGCCCGGCCAGGCCCCGCAGCCTTCGGCCCGGCCGTCTTTTCCCGGGGGGACCGCCCCCCCGGACCCCCCCGGCGCTTCCGCGCTAGCGGAGAACAGGACCTGCATGCCCACGCAGATGCCCAGGACCGGGCGGCCGAGCTCGACCCGCCGCGCGATCAGCTTGTCCCCGCCGACCGCCCGCAGCCCGGCCATGCAGGCCGCGAACGCGCCCACGCCGGGCACGACCAGCCCGTCGCACTCGAGCCCGGCGTCGGCGTCGGCGGTCACGTCCACGTCCGCGCCCGCCCGGGCCAGCGCGCGCTGCGCCGAGCGCAGGTTCCCGGACCCGTAGTCGAGCACGACCACGCGCGGCATCTAGAGCACGCCCTTGGTGCTCGGGATGCCGCCGACCCTCGGGTCCGGCGCCGCCGCCGCGCGCAGCGCTCGCGCCACCGCCTTGAACTGGGCTTCCACGATGTGGTGCGGGTTGCGGCCCTCGATGACCCGGACGTGCAGGCAGATCCCGGCTGAGGACGCCAGCGACTCGAATACGTGCCGGGTCAGCGTGGTGTCGTAGCTGCCGATCAGCGGGGCCATCCCGGCCGGCTCGTGGTGCACCACGTAAGGCCGCCCGGACAGGTCCACCGCGGCCTGCACCAGCGTCTCGTCGAGCGGGACGAGCGCGTCGCCGAACCGGGAGATGCCCGACTTGTCACCCAGCGCTTCCCTGAGCGCCTGCCCGAGCGCGATGGCCGTGTCCTCCACCGTGTGGTGGGCGTCGACCTCGGTGTCGCCCTTGGCCCGTACGGTCAGGTCGAGACAGCCGTGCCTGGCCAGCTGGGCGAGCATATGGTCGAAGAAGGGAACCCCGGTGCCGACCTCGGCCGCTCCGCTGCCGTCCAGGTCCAACTCGACGAGGATCCGGGTCTCGCGGGTGACCCGCTCTACCCGCGCCGCTCGGGTCATGACCGCAGCACCTCATCGAGCGCCGAGCGGAACGCCGCCATATCCGCTGGTGTCCCCACCGTGACCCGCAGCCACCGCGGTGGGCCGACCGCACGGACGAGCACGCCGCGGTCGAGCAGTTCCTGCCAGACCTCGTGGCGCGCGGGAAACTTGCCGAACAGCACGAAGTTCGCGTCCGAGTCCGCCACGGTCAGCCCGCGCTGTCTAAGCCAGGCGACGAGCCCGTCCCGTTCGGTACGAAGAACTTCGACGGTAGCCAGGGGCTCGGCGGCCAGCGCGAGTGCGGCCCTCGCCACCGCCTGGGTGACGGCGGACAGGTGGTACGGCAGCCGAACGAGCAGCAGCTTCTCGATGACCTCCGGGGCCGCGGCGAGGTAGCCGACCCTGGCGCCCGCCATGGCGAACGCCTTGGACATGGTGCGGGTGAGCACGAGATGCGGGTGGCGCGGCATGAGGCTGAGCGCGCTGGGTGTGCCCGAGCGGGCGAATTCCGCGTACGCCTCGTCCACCACCACCAGGCCCGGCGCCGCCTCGCAGACCGCCTCGATCAGCTCGATCGGGGCGGCCGTGCCGGTCGGGTTGTTCGGCGAGGTCAAGAAGACCACGCTCGGCCGCGCGCCTTCGATGGCGCGCACCGCCCGTTCCGGGTCGAGCCGGAAATCCTCGTCGCGGTCCGCCGTCAGCCAGCCCGTACAGGTCACCTTGGCGATCAGCGAGTGCATGGAGTAGCCGGGCTCGAAGCCGAGCGCCCGCCGTCCAGGGCCGCCGAAGGCCTGCAGCAGCTGCTGGATGACCTCGTTCGACCCGTTGGCCGCCCACACGTGGCGGGCGGTCAGGCCGTGACCCAGGTAGTCGGCCAGGTCCTTGCGCAGCTCGACCGCATCCCGGTCCGGGTAGCGGTTCAGGGTCGCGGCCACCTCGGCCACCGCCGCCGCGACCGCCCGTTGCAGCCGGGGGCTGGGCGGGTACGGATTCTCGTTGGTGTTCAGCCGCACCGGCACGTCGATCTGCGGCGCGCCGTACGGATGCAGGTCTTTGAGGTCCTCCCGAACGGGCAGCGGTGCACCGGCCATCATCGGTGCCCGCCGTCCAGGGGTACCCGAACGCGGACGGCCGCGACGTGCGCGGCCAGGTCTTCGGCACCGCCGAGCGCGTCGATCAGCGGCGCCGCCGCGGCCAGGGCTGCTGAGTCGCACTCGACGACGTTGACCAGCCGGCCGAACGCGAGCACGGATAGCCCGCCGGTGTGCCGCGCGGTCCCCCCGGTCGGCAGCACGTGGTTCGAGCCGGCCAGGTAGTCCCCGAGCGACACGGGCGAGAACGGGCCGACGAAGACCGCGCCCGCGTTGGTGACCCGCGCCGCCAGCTTGGCCGCCTCCCGGGCCTGGACCTCCAGGTGCTCGGGCGCCCACGCGTCGCTCACGGCCAGTGCCGCGTCGTCGGTGTCGACGAGCACGCACGCGGACTGGCCCGCGAGCGCCTTCTCCACCCGCTCACGGTGCCTGGTCGCCGGCACCTGGCGGTCAAGCTCGGTGCCGACCCGGCCGGCGAGGCCCTCGTCGGTCGTGATCAGCAGGCACGCGGCCAGCTCGTCGTGCTCGGCCTGCGCGATCAGGTCGGCGGCCACCTGGGCGGGGTCCGCGGTGTCGTCGGCGATGATCGCCACCTCGGTCGGGCCGTTCTCGCCGTCGGTGCCGACGACGCCGTGCAGCAGGCGCTTGGCGGCGGCGACGTAGACGTTGCCCGGGCCGGTGATGACGTCGGCCGGCGCGCAATCGGCCGTGCCGTAGGCGAACATCGCGAGCGCCTGCGCCCCGCCCACCGCGTGCACCTCGCGGACTCCGAGCAGCGCGCAGGCGGCGAGCACGGACGGGTGCGGCAGGCCGTCATGGTCCGCCCGCGGCGGCGACGCCACCGCGATCGAGCCGACCCCGGCCACCTGGGCGGGAACGACGTTCATGACCACCGACGACGGATAGGCGACCAGGCCGCCCGGCACGTACACCCCGGCCCGGCCGACGGGGACGAAACGGCCGGTGACGGTGAGCCCGTCGGTGACCTGCGTGATGGCCTCGGCCGGGACCTGCGCGCCGTGCACCAGAGCGGCGCGGCGGGCCGCTTCGGTCAGGGCCTGCTTGACCTCGGGGTCGAGCCGGGCGAGGGCCTGGTCCAGCGCGGCCTGCGGGACCAGCGTCGTGGCCAGGTCCACGCCGTCGAAACGCGCCGTGTACTCGCGCACGGCCGCGGCGCCGCGGCGCCTGACGTCGTCGCAGACCGGGCGGATCTGCGTAACGGCGGCCTCAACGTCGGTGGCGGCCCGGGGCAAGACGCCGGCCAGCGCCGTCCGGCTGAGGCGGCCGGGTTCGCGGCCGCGCAGGTCGATACGGGAAAGCACCCGCCTAGTTTATGGAGAACTCCGCCGTCACCGGGTTACAGGGGTCCGTCAGGCCCGAGGTCCCGCTGGACCCGCCGGCCCGCCGATTGGTCCGACCGGCGGGTGCCCGTCTCGGCGAGCAGGATGACCGCCGAGGTGAGCAGCGGCCAGAACGCGAGCGAGCTCTTGGCGCCCAGCGCCAGGGACACGTTGAAGAAAGTCCCGTTCGGGCTGGACGCGAGCAGGTGGTTGTAGGTTCCCAGCCCGATGTTCTCGCCCACCCACATCGCGAGCAAGGCGGCCGCCACCGCGCCGAGTACGAGGCCGGCGGTGGCCGGCCAGCCGGCCCGGCGGACCAGCAGACGGTAGCCGAGTACGCCGGTGATCAATCCGCCGACCGCGACGATCAGGCAGAACCAGCCGTCGGCGGCGATGAACGCGCTGCTTTCCGCGTTCACGAGCTCGGCCTCCCCGTGGGCGATCTCCTGCAGCACCGCCCGTGGCGCGACCGCGGCCCAGATGAGGCCGGCCGCGATGCCCAGCACCGCGCTGCCCGCCAGCGCCGCGAAAAAAGCAGTCAGCCCCTTCGTCAGACCCTCCATGTCCGCCGGATCGCTCCCGCACGATCGTACCCACCACCACGGGCAGCTAGCCGACACAGGCTGGGCCGAGTAGCTGCTTGAGGTCGCCGATCAGGGCGGGCGAGGCAGCTACTCGCAGCTTGTCGTCAAGACGGACCACTGTCGTGCGCTCGTGGCCGCGTAGCCGCAGGTGCACCTCGGTCGGACCCGGGTGCGTGCACAGCACCTCCCTGAGCCGCTCCACCACCGGCGGCACGCACCTGGCCACCGGCATGGACACCACGAAAGGGCCCGAGTCAGCCACCGAAAGGTCCGGGATGGTCAGGTCCATGGCGATCAGCTTGGGCACGTCGTCCCGGCGATCCACCTTGCCTTTCACGACCACCACCGCGTCTTCGGTGATCGAGGTGGCGTACAGCTGGTAGGTCTGCGGGAAGAACAGCACCTCGATGGCCCCGCCCAGGTCTTCCAGGGTGGCCGCCGCCCACTGGTTACCCTGCTTGGTCACCTTTCGCTGCACCCCGGACAAGATGCCGCCCACCTTGACGACCTGGGCCTCGGACCGGTCGGCCCGGGGCCGTTCGGCGTCGTCCGCCATCAAGTCGGCGAGTGAGCAGTCACCCTCCTTGGCGATGATGTGCTCGACGCCGAGGAGCGGATGGTCAGAGACGTACAGCCCGAGCATTTCGCGCTCGAAGTTCAGCAGCGTGGCCTTGTCCCACTCCCCGGCCGGCACAGGGACGTCGAAGACCGCCTCCGCCTCGGCGTCGCCGCCGAACAGCGAGTCCTGCCCGATCGCCTCGTTGCGCTTGATGTCGATCACCGCGTCGACGGCCTGCTCGTGCACCAGCACCAGGCCCTTGCGCGCGTTCCCGAACGAGTCGAACGCGCCCGCCTTGACCAGCGACTCGATCACCCGCTTGTTGCACACCAGCAACGGCACCTTGCGCAGGAAATCGGGGAAGCTGCTGAACTCGCCCTTCGACTTGCGCGCCGAGAGGATGGCTTCCACCACGTTCGCGCCCACGTTGCGGATCGCCGCCAGGCCGAACCTGATGTCACTGCCGACCGCGGCGAAGGTGGCCACCGACTCGTTGACATCAGGCGGCAGCACCTTGATGCCCATCCGGCGGCACTCGTTCAGGTACAGCGCCGACTTGTCCTTGTCGTCGGCTACCGAGGTGAGCAACGCGGCCATGTACTCGGCCGGGTAATTCGCCTTGAGGTAGGCAGTCCAGTAGGCGATGAGGGCGTACGGAGCGGTGTGCGACTTGTTGAAGGCGTACCCGGAGAACGGCACCAGCACGTCCCAGATCGCCTGGATCGCCCGGTCGGAGTAGCCGTGGTCCCGGCAGCCCTGGCGGAAAGGGACGAATTCCTTGTCCAGGATCTCCTTCTTCTTCTTGCCCATCGCCCGGCGGAGCAGGTCCGCCTGGCTGAGCGAGTACCCGGCCAGGATCTGCGCCGCCTTCTGCACCTGCTCCTGGTAGACGATCAGGCCGTAGGTGGGCTCTAGCACCTCGCGGAGCGGTTGCTCCAGCTCCGGGTGGATCGGGGTGATCTCCTGGCGCCCGTTCTTGCGCAGCGCGTAGTTGATGTGCGAGTTCACGCCCATCGGGCCCGGCCGGTACAGGGCGTTCACCGCGGAGATGTCCTCGAAGTTGTCCGGCCTCATCAGCCGCAGCAGCGAACGCATCGCGCCGCCGTCAAGCTGGAACACTCCCAGCGTGTCGCCGCGTGCGAGCAGCTCGTAGGTGGGCTTGTCGTCAAGGGGCAGGCTCAGCAGGTCGATCGAGGTGCCCTGGTTCTGTTGGATCGCCGCGATCGCGTCGGCCATGATGGTCAGGTTGCGCAGGCCGAGGAAGTCCATCTTCAGCAACCCGAGGTCCTCGCAGGTCGGGTAGTCGAACTGCGTGATGACCGCGCCGTCGGCGTGCCGGGTCCAGACCGGGATGTGGTCGGTCAGCGGCTCGGCGGACATGATCACGCCGGCCGCGTGCACTCCCGGCTGCCGGATCAGCCCCTCGATCCCGCGCGCCTTGTCGATGATCTGCTTGACGTCGGGCTCGGCCTCGTAGAGCGCGCGGATCTCGCTGGCCTCCTTGTACCGGGGATGCGCCTCGTCGAACACCCCGGACAGCGGCATGTCCTTGCCCAGCACGGCAGGCGGGTACGTCTTGGTGATCCGGTCGCCCAGCGCGTACGGGAAGCCGAGCACCCGGCAGGCGTCCTTAATCGCCGCCTTGGCCTTGATCGTGCCGTAGGTGACGATCTGCGCGACCCGGTCCGAGCCCCATTTCTGGGTTACGTACCTGATCACGTCGGCCCGGCCCCGCTCGTCGAAATCCACGTCGATATCCGGCATGGACAGGCGCTCGGGGTTGAGGAAACGCTCGAACATCAGCCCGTGCGTGAGGGGATCGAGGTCGGTGATGCCCATCGCGTAGGCGACGATGGAGCCTGCCGCGGAACCGCGGCCCGGGCCGACCGCGATGCCGTTGTTCTTGGCCCACATGATGAAGTCCGCGACCACGAGGAAGTAGCCGGGGAAACCCATCTGGCAGATGATGCCGATCTCGTACTCGGCCTGGCTTCTCCTCTGCTCGTCGTAGCCGCCCGGGTACCGGCGGTCCATCCCCTTCCAGACCTCGGCGGCGAACAGGTCAGCTTCGGACTCGAAGCCGTCCGGGAGCGGGAAGCGAGGCATCAGGTTGACAAATTCGAACATGCCGGTCGTGTCGATCCGGTCGGCGACGAGGAGCTGACTGTTACGGCAGCCGTCCTGCCACAGGTCGCTGCTGTCTTGGCGGTACATCTCGGCGGCGGGCCTGATGAAGTACCCGGTGCCCTCGAACCGGAACCGGTCGGCATCGGCCAGGGTCTTGCCGGTCTGGATGCACAGCAGCATGTCCTGCGCCTGGGCATCCGGCTCACGGGTGTAATGCGAGTCGTTGGTGACGACCGGCGGGATGCCGAGCTTCCTGCCGATCTCGACCAGGCCGTCGCGGACCCGCCGCTCGATGTCCAGGCCGTGGTCCATCAGCTCCAGGAAGTAGTTCTCCTTGCCGAAGATGTCCTGCCATTCGGCGGCGGCCTTGAGGGCCTCGTCGAACTGGTCCAGGCGCAGCCTGGTCTGCACCTCACCCGACGGGCAGCCGGTGGACGCCATCAGCCCGGCGGCATGTTCCGCGACGAGCTCCTTGTCCATCCGGGGGTACTTGATCAGCCAGCCTTCGGCGTAGGAGCGGGAGGAAAGCCGGAACAGGTTATGCAGGCCCCGGTTGTCGCGGGCCCAGATGGTCTTGTGCAGGTAGGCACCGGAGGCGGAGACATCGTCCTTCTTCTGGTGCGGCTGGCCCCACATGATGCGGTTAGGGTTGTTTCTCGCCTCGGGCGCGACGTAGGCCTCGATCCCGATCACCGGCGTGATGCCGACGTCCTTGGCCTGCCGGTGGAACTCGGCGGCGCCGTATAGGTTGCCGTGGTCGGTCATCGCCACGTGCGTCATGCCGAGGTGCTTGACCTCTGCGAGCAGGTCCTTCAGCCGGGCGGCGCCGTCCAGCATGGAGTACTCGGTGTGCACGTGCAGATGCGCGAACGGCTCACCGGGTACCGCCATGACGAACCGCCTCCTCAGGGCACGCCGCACCCCGCCACTCCCGCAAAGGGCGGCGCGCGTGGTCATCAACCGGTGCTCTTCACAGTAGCGGAGCACGGCTGGCGGCGTAGGCCTGGCGCGCCGGCCGGGTCCGTTTTGTCCCAGACCGGGGGCGTCGAAGAGTGCGCTGGGCGGCAGAGCCCGGGTGTTGTTTGTCGAACATGCATTTGATACTAACGAGCAGGTACGACATTCCCTTCGCCGCGTGCGGTGGGATTTGCCGGCGGGCTTGGATGCCACGGGCCACGCCCAGGCCGGCACCGCGCTGACGACGAAACCGGGCGTTCAGCCCCAGCGGACCCGCACGCTGGATTGCCAGGACGCAAGAAGGCCGGCGTCTCCGGCGATGGTGACGCCCGCCTCAGCAGCGTCGCAGCGGTGCCACAGAAACAGGTAGACGCCGGACGCCGGGCCGCGCAGCGTGCCGTCCGCTGGGTCGGCGGGACCCGCGCCCGCGGACCCGCGGCGAGCTTGCAGGCGCCCCGCCTCCGCGCTGATATGCCAGGCATCGCCGGTATCTGTCGTCAGGACCTGCAACGCGCCTTCGCGCCCGGCCGACGGCCGGTACTTGCGCCGCTGCCCGAACCCCGTGATCAGCTCGTCGATGCCGTCGGCGGCGAAGTGGGGCGGATACTCGGGCAGCACGCCGGTGGCGCTCTCCGCGTCGGCCCGGTGGATCGCGGTCTCGTGGGCCTGCCGCCGCGCCCAGAACGCGAGCGGGGAAGGGGCCGGCATGAACGTGGCGCACTCCAGGCCGGGATCGGCCGTGCTCAGCATCTCGACCAGCGCAGCGTGGCCCGAGCGGAACCAGGCGAGCAACTCCGGGTCGGACGTCCCGCCGCGCAGGATTTCCGCTTCCGGCGGCCCGTCGAGGACGTGGTCCGGACATTCGGTGAGGTGCCTGCCTGCCCATCGGTGGATGTACCCGGTGTGCCGGAGCAGGTCCTTGACCAGCCAGGGCGGGCAGGGCGGCACGGCCGCGTCCAGGCCGGCGCGCTCGGCCGCGTCCGCGAGCAGGTTACCGTGGCAGCGCAGCGCGTCAATGTGCTCGAAGATCTCCACGCCCGCTATTCTGCCCGGCCCGGTCAGCTCTCGGCGCGCAGGATGTCCAGGGCGTGCGCCAGGTCGGCAGGGTAGGGGCTGGTGAACGAGACCCAGCGGCCGTCGACCGGGTGGGCGAACGCGAGGCTGACCGCGTGCAGCCACTGGCGGGTCAGACGCAGACGCGCGGCCAGCACCGGGTCGGCGCCGTAGAGCAGGTCGCCGACGCACGGATGCCTGATGGCGGCCATGTGCACCCTGATCTGATGGGTCCGGCCGGTTTCCAGGTCTACTGACACCAAGCTGGCGGCGCGGAACGCCTCCAGCGTGTCGTAGTGGGTTACGCTTGGCCGCCCGTCGCTGACCACCGCGAACCTGCCGTCGCCCGACGGGTGCCTGCCGATCGGCGCGTCCACCGTGCCGCGCAGCGGATCGGGGTGGCCCTGCACGAGCGCGTGATAGCGCTTGTCCACGCTGCGCTCGCGGAAGGCCCGCTTCAGCGCGCTGTAGGCCCGCTCGCTCTTGGCCACCACCATCACGCCCGTGGTGTTCGCGTCCAGGCGGTGCACGATGCCCTGACGTTCCGCGGCGCCGCTGGTCGCCACCGTGTGCCCGGCCGCAAGCAGCCCGCCGGTGACGGTCGGCCCGGTCCAGCCGGGCGTCGGATGAGCGGCCACGCCGCGCGGCTTGTCCACCACGATGATGTCGCCGTCCTCGTACAACACGGCCAGACCTTCGACCGGACGGGGCGGTTCTGGAGCCTGCGGCGCGGACAGCGTGACCTGGAGCTCATCGCCGGCCAGCACGCGATCCGACTTCGAGGCCGGCCGGCCGCCCAGGAGCACCAGGCCAGCGCCGATGAGCTCCGCGGCCCTGGACCTCGACAGGCCGAACATCCGGGCTAGCGCGGCGTCGAGCCGCTCCCCGTCCAGGCCCTCAGGGATGGCGAGCTGGCGCTCGTCAGGGACCGTCATGGGACTTCGCGGTCTTCGACGGCGATTCCGGATAATCCGAATTCGGATAATCCGGTCCCGAGGCGCGGGCGGTCCTGGTTCCGTCCAGCCGGATACCGCGCAGGGCGAGCAGCACAACCAGGATTCCGGCGCAGACGATGCAGGAGTCGGCGACGTTGAAGACCGGCCAGTAGCGGGTCACTTCGATCCAGTCGACCACGTCACCGCGGAAGACGCCGGGAGCGCGGAAGATCCGGTCGATCAGGTTGCCGGTGGCCCCGCCGAGAAGCAGCCCGAGGGCGATCGCCCAGCCGGTGCTGCGCAGGCTGTTCGCGGCGCGCAGGATGTAAATCACCACGCCGGCCGCGATCAGCGTGAACACGACCGTGACAGATGCCCCGCCGAGGTTGAAGGCCGCCCCCGGGTTACGGACCTGCGTGAGCATCAATACGTTGCCGATCAAGTGCACCCTGAACTCGTAGGGGATCCGCGCGACGACCATCACCTTCGATACGACGTCGGCCGCAATCACGAGCGCAGCCACCCCGAGCAGCAGGCCGACCCGGCGCGGCCGCTGCCGGGTAACAGGGTCAAGAACCGGCTCGCTCAGCGGCGTTCCTCGCGCTGCTTGCACCCCACGCACAGCATCGCCCGGGGGAACGCCTGCAGGCGTGCCTTCCCTATCGGCTGGCCGCAGGATTCGCATACTCCATATATTCCCGCATCGATCCGGGCCAGGGCACGCTCGGTCTGGTCAAGCAGGTTCCGCGCGTTCTGGGTGAGGGCGAGCTCGTGCTCGCGCTCGAACGCTTTGGTCCCGGCGTCCGCCTGGTCGTCCCCGGCGTCCCGGACGGAGTCGGTGAGCCGTTCGGCGATGTCGGAGGCGGCACGGGCAATGTCAGCGCGCAGGCCGACAGCCTCTGCCTCAAGCTCGGCGCGCACCTGCTTGAGTTCGGCGTCGGTCCAGGGCTCCTCGCCCGGACGTACCGGAAGATCAGCGGTGTCAGACCGCGGAGAAGCAGTCATGTGCGGCCTCCCGTCCATGAAAAGTAAAGCGATCACCGGAGGATAATTCGCGGTGCTACGCGTGGCAAACCGATGTTCTGCGGGGTTGAGCTAATCTGGGCCGGTGCAGGGATTCGAACCGCTCCCCGCGCAGGTGGACCTGCCCGCGCTCGAGCGCGAGATGCTCGTCCGCTGGCAGGACGCGGGGATCTTCGAGCGGTCGCTGAAGCAGACAGCAGGCGGGCCAGCCTGGACCTTCTACGAGGGACCGCCCACCGCCAACGGGAAGCCCGGCGTGCACCACGTCGAGGCGCGGACCTTCAAAGACCTGTTCCCCAGGTTCAAGACGATGCAAGGGTTCCACGTCCCGCGCCGGGCCGGCTGGGACTGCCACGGGCTGCCGGTCGAGGTGGCGGTGGAAAAGGAACTCGGCCTCACCGGCAAGCGGGACATCGAGGCGTACGGGGTCGCCGAGTTCAACGCGCGCTGCCGCGAGTCGGTGCTCAGGTACGTGGACGCGTGGCTGGAGATGTCACGGCGGATGGGCTACTGGGCCGACACCGAGCACGCCTACCGGACCATGGACCCCGGCTACATCGAGTCGGTCTGGTGGTCACTCAAGGCCATCTACAGCGCCGGGCTGCTGGTCCGCGACTTCAGGATCAGCCCGTATTGCCCCCGCTGCGGCACCCCGCTGTCCGACCACGAGCTGGGCCAGCCCGACGTCTACCAGACCGTCATCGACCCGGCCATCACCGTCAGGTTCGGCCTGCGCACGCTGCCAGTGAAGGGGGAAGGGGAGGCGGGCGGGGCCCCGCCCGAGCTTGAGGGGGCCGACCTGCTCGTCTGGACCACGACGCCGTGGACGCTGGTCTCCAACACCGCGGTGGCGGTTCACCCGCAGGCGACCTACGTGGTGGCGGAGCGGACGCGGGACGGAAACCGGGTGGTGGTAGCCGAGGACCTGGTCGACAAGGTGCTCGACCACGGATGGCACGTCGTAGCCCGGTTCCCCGGACAGGCCCTGGTCGGAGCGAGCTACCACCGTCCGTTCGGGATCATCGAAATCCCTGACGCCCATGTGGTCGTTCCAGGGTCATTCGTGACCACCGAAGACGGCACCGGGCTGGTCCATCTCGCGCCCGCGTTCGGTGCCGACGACATGGACGTCTCGCGCGCGTACGGGCTGCCGGTAGTCAACCCGATCCGGCCCGACGGGCACTTCGAGGACGGCGTGCCGCTGGTCGGCGGGTTGTTCTTCAAGGACGCCGATCAGCGGCTGATCGAGGACCTCGACGAGCGCGGGCTGCTGTTCGCCTCGCACCGGTACGAGCACAGCTACCCGCACTGCTGGCGGTGCGGCACGTTGCTGCTGTACTACGCGGTGCCGTCGTGGTTCATCAAGACCACCGCGATCAAGGACAAGCTGCTTGAGCAGAACGAGCTGACGAACTGGCACCCGGCGACGGTCAAGTACGGCCGGTACGGCGAGTGGCTGCGGAACAACGTCGACTGGGCGCTGTCCCGCACCAGGTACTGGGGCACGCCGCTGCCGCTGTGGGAGTGCTCCCAGTCGCACGTGACCTGCGTCGGGTCGCTGGCCGAGCTCTCGTCGCTGGCCGGGCACGACCTGACCCGGCTCGACCCGCACCGGCCTTACGTGGACGCGATCACGTTCTTGTGCCCGGAGTGCGGGGAGCGCGCGCACCGGGTACCTGAGGTGATCGACGTCTGGTACGACTCTGGCGCGATGCCGTTTGCCCAAGATGGCGCTCCGTGGCGGAACCTGGAGGACTTCGAGGCCACCTACCCGGCGCAGTTCATCTGCGAGGCGCTCGACCAGACGCGCGGCTGGTTCTATTCGCTGATGGCCGTGGGCACGCTGGTGTTCGGGCGGTCGGCCTACGAGAACGTAGTGTGCCTCGGGCTGCTCGTCGACGAGGCGGGCCGCAAGATGAGCAAGCACCTGGGTAACGTGCTCGAGCCGCTGCCGCTGATGGAAGCGCACGGCGCGGACGCGCTGCGCTGGTTCTTCGCGGCCTCCGGCTCACCCTGGAACGACCGCCGGGTGGGGCATGACCTGCTCAACGAGATCGTCAGGAAGGTGCTGCTCACCTACTGGAACACGGCCTCGTTCCTGGTCCTGTACGCGAACACGGGCGGCTGGACGGTGCCCGAGGGCCTGGCTTCCGCGCCGGCCGTCTCGGCGCGTCCGCTGCTGGACCGCTGGGTGCTCGGCGAGCTGCACGCGCTGGTACGGGACGTCACCGCGTTCCTGGAAGGGTTCGACACGGCGGCCGCCGGGCGGCGGCTAACGGTCTTCATCGATGACCTGTCCAACTGGTACGTGCGCAGGTCGCGACGCCGGTTCTGGGACGGGCCCGGGTCTTCTGACGGGGCGGCGGCGTTCGCCACGCTGTACGAATGCCTGACCGTGCTGACGCCGCTGATGGCGCCTATTGTGCCCTTCGTGACCGACCACATCTGGGGCGTGCTGCGCCGGCCCGGCGCGCCGGAGTCGGTGCACCTGGCGTCGTGGCCTTCGGCCGAGGCCAGCCTGATCGATCCGGCGCTGTCGGCGCAGATGGCGCTGACGCGGCGGCTGGTCGAGCTGGGCCGGTCGGCGCGTTCCGGGGCCGCGGTCCGCACCCGGCAGCCGCTGCGCCGGGCCCTGATCGGGGCGCCCGGCTTCGAGGAGCTGCCCCCCGAGCTGCGGGCGGAGATTGCCGCGGAGCTGAACGTGGGGGAACTCGAGGTGCTAGGCGGCGCCGGCGGGGAACTCGTGGACTACGCGGTGAAGCCGAACTTCCGCGCCCTCGGCCGCCGGTTCGGGGCGCGGACCCCGGCCGTGGCGGCCGCCATCGCGGCGGCTCCGGCTTCGCAGGTCGCGACCGCGGTGCTGTCCGGCGGGACCGTGACGGTGACGCCTGCGGATCCGGCCGGCGGACCGGTCGAGGTCGGGGCGGACGACGTGATCGTGACCCAGACGCCACGGGTCGGCTGGGCGGTGGCCACCGACGCCGGCGAGACTGTGGCCATCGACACCGCGGTCAGCCCCGAGCTGCGCCGGGAGGGCCTCGCGCGCGAGGTCGTCAGGCTCGTCCAGGAGGCGCGTAAGCAGGACGGCCTCGATGTCAGCGACCGGATCTGGCTGCGCTGGTCGTCGGGCGACCCGGACGTGATCGCGGCCCTGACCGAGCACGCCGCGCTGATCGCCCGCGAGGTGCTCGCCGTGGACTACGGGCCTGGTGCGGCCGATGCGGAGGCGGAGGCGGGCGAGCCCGCCGCCCGGGAAGCGTGGGGGCACGTGGACGGCGATCTCGCCCTGACGTTCTGGATCAGGCGGGTGTGATCCTGGCCCGGGCGTTAAAACTCGGCGGTCTTTTCCAGCTGGTCGGGAAGGCAGGCGCGGCATGGCGTACAGCCAGCCTGCCTGGCCGCGGCGAGCGTCATCTTGCTGAGGTCGTCCTCACCCATGAAACGAATGAGGATACAGCGCGCATTGTGATAGCGCGGGACGCCCGGGACTACGGTTACTTCTCGCTGGAGGTCGGCTTGGGCCGACGCCGGCTTGGGCGGCGCGGGCGCGGTCGGCGCTGGCTTGGCCGGCGCGGTCTCGGTCGGTGGCGGAGCGGCCGGGAAGGCCTGGGTCGCGGCTGGCGTGGCACCGCTCTTGCTGCCACTGGACGCGGCTGGTTCCTGGGCTGGCTGGTCGCTGGCGGGGTGCTCGAGTTCGGCGGTCTTCTGGTCCTCGTACGCCTTCTGGTCCGCGGTCAGCGGGGAGGCGTCAGCTGGCGGACGGGTCTCGGCTGACGGCTGGTCCGCGGTGGGCGGTTCGTCCTTGGCGGAGGGCCGGTCCTGCGGGGACGGCTGGTCCTCGGGCGGCGCGGCGGGCTGCGCCGCGGGTGCGTCGTCACGCCACTCCCAGACCTGCGGGGGCGGGGCTGCGGCTGCCGCGGGGCGGGGAGTGAACACGTCCGGAGGGCGCTGGACGTCAGCCGGCCGGCCGCTGGGCGGCCCGGCCGGAGGCTGCTGGGTCGGCAGGTAGCCCGCCAG
>JASHVM010000717.1:0-5636 GCA_030044595.1 Streptosporangiaceae bacterium | reverse complement strand
TGACGTGGAAGATCGGGGCCTGGATCATCCGGGCCACGTCGGTGGCGTACACGCTCGACCGCGAGTACTGCGGAGCGGTGGTGAACCCGACCTGGTTGTTCACGATGATGTGCACGGTGCCGCCGGTCCGGTACCCGCGCAGCTGTGACAGGTTGAGCGTCTCGGCGACCACGCCCTGCCCGGCGAACGCGGCGTCGCCGTGGATGAGCACGGGCAGCACGGTGAAGCCGGGCTCGCCCTTGTTGATCACGTCCTGCTTGGCCCGGACGACGCCTTCGAGGACCGGGTCGACCGCCTCCAGGTGGCTCGGGTTGGCCACCAGCGAGGTCTTGATCCGCCGGCCGCCGGGCGCGCGGAAGGTCCCCTCCGCCCCGAGGTGGTACTTGACGTCGCCGGAACCCTGCGCGCTGGTCGGGTCCAGGTTGCCCTCGAACTCCTTGAAGATCTGCGCGTAGGACTTGCCGACGATGTTCGCCAGGACGTTCAGGCGGCCGCGGTGCGCCATCCCGATGACGGCCTCGTCCAGGCCCTCGTCGGCCGCCTCGGTGAGCACGGCGTCGACCAGCGGGATGAGGGACTCGGCGCCCTCCAGGGAGAACCTGCGCTGGCCGACGAACTTGGTCTGCAGGAACATCTCGAACGCCTCGGCCACGTTGAGCCGGGACAGGATGCGGATCTGCTCGTCGTGGTCGGCCCGCGGGTGCGGGACCTCGATGCGCTCCTGCAGCCAGCGGCGCTCCTCCGGGTCCTGGATGTGCATGTACTCGGTGCCGACGGTTCGGCAGTACGAGTCGCGCAGCACGCCGAGGATGTCCCGCAGCTTCATCCGCGCCTTCCCGCCGAAGCCGCCGGTCGGGAAGTCGCGCTCCAGGTCCCACAGCGTCAGTCCGTGCAGGTTGATGTCGAGGTCAGGGTGCTTGCGCTGGGTGACCTCGAGTGGGTTCGTGTCGGCCATCAGGTGGCCGCGGACCCGGTAGGCGTGGATCAGCTCCTGTACCCGGGCGGACCTGGCGACGTCATCCTCGTGACCGTACGGGAAGTCCCTGACCCAGCGGACCGGCTCGTACGGGATGCGCAGCGCGGCGAAGATATCGTCGTAGAAGCCGTCCTCGCCGAGCAGCAGCTCGTGGATCTTCTTCAGGAACTCACCCGATTGCGCCCCCTGGATGATCCGGTGGTCGTACGTCGAGGTCAGCGTCACCGACTTGCTGATCGCCAGCCGGGCCAGGGTCTCCTCCGACGCGCCCTGGTAGGCGGCCGGGTACTCCATCGCCCCGACGCCGACGATGCAGCCCTGCCCGGGCATCAGCCGCGGCACCGAGTGAACCGTGCCGATCGTGCCCGGGTTCGTGATGGTCGCGGTGGTGCCCTGGAAGTCGCTGACCGCGAGCTTGTTCGTGCGCGCCCGGCGCACGGTGTCCTCATAGGTGTTCCAGAACAGGCGGAAGTCCATCTCGTCCGCCGCCTTGATGTTCGGCACGAGCAGCTGCCTGCTCCCGTCGGCGGCCTGCACGTCGATGGCCAGGCCCAGGTTGACCTGGTCGGGCCGGACAATGGCGGGCTTGCCGTCCTGCTCGGCGTAGGCGTCGTTCATCTCCGGCAGCGCCTTGAGCGCCTGGACCACCGCGTATCCGATCAGGTGCGTGAACGACACCTTGCCGCCCCGCCCGCGCCGCAGGTGGTTGTTGATGACGATCCTGTTGTCCACCAGTAGCTTGGCCGGTACCGAACGGACGCTGGTGGCCGTGGGCACGGACAGGCTGGCCGTCATGTTGGTGACCGTGCGCGCCGCCGCACCGCGCAGCCTGCTGACCTCGGCGCCTTCCGGCAGGATCGAGGGAGCCGGGGTCGGGGGAGCAGGGGTCGAGGGAGAAGACACAGCCGGGCTCGGCGGAGAAGACGGACCTGGGCGGGGGGGAGAGGGCGGAGCTGGGGTCGGGCGAGGGGGAGCGGCCTGCGGAGCCTGCGTGGGCGAGGCGCTGGCCGCGGTCGGCGCTTGGGTACCCGGGACGCCCTGCGGCCGAGCGGGCGCCGCCGCCTGGCCCGCCTGTGGCCCCTGGCCCACCTGGCCTGCCCCACCCGCCTGGGCCGCCCTACCCGCCTGGCCAGGCTTAGCGGCCGTCGTGATGACCGGCTGGGGTCCGGTTCCGTTGGTGATGGCGGGCTGGTAGTCGGCGAAGAAACTCCACCAGGCCCGGTCCACCGAAGCCGGGTCGGCCAGGTACCGCTGGTAAAGCTCTTCCACGAGCCATTCGTTGGCGCCGAAGTCCGCCTGGCTGGCGGTGGGCTCTGATCCGCCCGCCCGGCGCGGCGCCCTGGCTGGCTGCTCTGGTGGCTCGGGCTCGTGTGACGCTTCGGTCTCGCGGACTTGCGCGTTTCCCTGCGGTGACCCAGAAGGTACGGCGGACATCGCCCCTGAAAACCCTCTTCCGAGATGCGAATCGATGACTGACGTTCACCCCTCAGGCTACCCGCGAGTCACCAGGGACCGCGCCGGCGTGCGCCGAAGTCCCGGTCACGGGGTGCGCCGAAGTCCCAGTCACGACGGGGGTCCTCCCGGTAGCATCGGCTGGGGACGGCGTAAGGGCGTAAGGGCCGGGTTGCGTTCAGCCCGCCCGTCCCCGCGCCCTCGTGACGGCAAAGGCAAAGGTGACAAGGGATCCGGCCGGTAACCCCGGGGCTGACGATGCACGAGGTCCTCACGGGACGTCGCGTCGCCAGCGACCGCATGCCGAGACCGGCCCGTTCTGGCAGGCCGCGCCGGATGACGGCGGATTCGGGAGCGTCCCCGGCTACGAATTCGAGGGGCGCCTGCCATACCCGCCGACGCCGAACCGGCCGCAACCGGCCTGGCCCGAAGACGAGCTGGCCGGGCCCGGCTTCGACTTCGACGCCGGTGCCCCGGCGGCGTACTCCTTCGCACCGGACCCGCGCGGTGGCGGTGCCCCCCCGCGGCCGGCCAGGGCCGTACGGCCAGCTAGCACGGTTCAGGAAGCGTCCGCCGAACAGATAAGGCTCAGTGCCGCCCACGCCGAGTGGGTGCGCCTGCACCGCTCACTCCTGCCCGAGCCCGCCAAACGCAACTGGTTCAGGCGATTCCTGTCCGCGCTCGATTTCCGCGGGCTGGCGCCACGAGTGGCGATCCCGATCCTGGCCACGATCGTCATCGGCGGCTCGATCGCGGTGATAGCGGGAGCCAACAACAGCCACTCCGGCCCGGCACCGGACCCGACCAGCCTGGCGTTCCCGCCCGCGACCCTGGCCGGTCGCGAGTTCACCGCGGCCGACAGCGGCCGCGGCATCAGTCAGACCCTCGGCCGGGTGACCAGCGACGGCAGCGAGATCGTGGCGGTAGGGTCGCAGGCGGGCGCGCGCATCGCCCGCGCCCAGTTCTACGTGTCGCCGAACGACGGACATTCCTGGGCCATGGGCTCGGTCCGCACCCCGGCCGGCGGACCGCCGCCTCCCGGGCACGCGGCGCGCTTCGTGGCGGGCAGCCCCGGGGCCTGGGTTGCGCTCGGCCCCGATTCGATCTGGACCAGCACCGACGGGCGGACCTGGACCCTGTCGTCCACCACCGGGCTCCCGTTGCTTCCCGGCGACCGGATCAACTTGCTGGAGCGGACGGCGGACGGTTTCATCGCCGCGGGAGCCAACGTGCCGGACGGAGATCAGGCGAAGGCCAGCCCGGTGGTCTTCCTGTCGGCCAACGGCATCAGCTGGCGGCGGCTCGGCGCCGGGCAGCTTCACCTGGCGGCAGGCGCCGGGCGCGCCCTCGGTATCAGCTACGCGGCGGCCTACCGGAACCGGATCCTGATCGCGGGCGACGTGGCCGAACCCTCCGGCCAGGCGGGCCGCGCCCGGACCATACGGACCAGCGCCGCCTGGCTGAGCAGCGACGGCGGCGCGACCTGGGCCCTGGCCGTCCCGCCGAGCGTCCCGCCGAGCGTCTCGCCGACCGTCCGGCCAGCCGGGACGCGGGCCGTCCCACACGGCGCGTCGACGTCGGCCGAGATCAGCGGCGAGGCCGAAACCGCCGACGGGTTCATACTGGTCAGGCAGGCCACGGCGGGCACCAGGCCCGCCGTGGACGTCTACCGCTCCCCGAACGGCACCGCCTGGACGTTCGAGGCTACCCTCGGCACGCCGGCCGGCTTCACCGCCGGGATCGTGAACGGCGGCCCGGACGGCGCCATGGTCGCCGGGCAGGCGGGCCGGGTGCTGACCGCCTTCGTGTCCGCCAACGGCGCTTCCTGGCAGCAGACCCCGGCGTTCGGCGCCCCGGCCGCGGAGTCGGTGTCGGGCGTGACCATGGCCTCCGGCCTGACCGCCGTCGCCGCCGGTACGACCAGCGACGACCCGGATAGCCGCCAGCCGCTGATCACCGTGCTGAGCACGCAAGGCACCGCCGACCGCGTCGACGTCGCGGCGATCCCGGGCGCCACCGATCCTCAGCTGGCCGTCACCGCCGTCGCCGCCGGGGCCGGGCGGCTGGTCGCGGTGGGCAGCGCCAACGGCTACCCCGCGGCCTGGACCTCCACGGACGGCGGCAGCTCGTGGACCCGGGATGCCGGCCAGACCTCGACTGCGCTCAAGCGGCCGGGGATACAGCAGCTGACCAGCGTGACGTACGGCACCGCCGGCTGGCTCGCCGTCGGCGGCGTCACCGCTGTCGCCGCGCAGCACCCGGTGGTGGTCGGCTCCGCCGACGGCAGGACCTGGCAGGCCGCCGACGGCGAGGCCGCCTTCGCCGCGCCCGGCCTGTTCACCGAGCAGGCGGCCGCCGGGCCCGGCGGCTACGTCATCGTCGGCTACCAGGTCGTCTCGGGCCGCACGATCGCGGCGGCCTGGTGGTCCGCGGGCCTGACCGGCTGGCACCGCGCCGCCCTCAAGCCGAACGCCAGCGCGCGAATGCTGGCCGTCGCCGCCCGCCCAGGAGGGTTCGTCGCGGTAGGCTCGGCCGGCCGCGGGCCGTCGGCCTGGACGTCAAGGGACGGCCAGGACTGGACCCAGGTCAGCCTGCCCCTGCCCATCGGCGCGTCCGGGGCCGTCCTGCAGCACGTGGCAAGCAACGGCCGCGCGCTGGCCGCCGTCGGCACGGCGGTCACCACCACGGGCCAGCAGGTGCCGTTCGCGGCGAGTTCGTCCGACGGCGGCACCACCTGGATCGAGTCCGTGCTCCCCGTTCCCTCAGGCCAGGCGGGCCAGGCGGGCCAGGCGGGCCAGGCGGGCCAGACGGGCCAGACGGGCCAGGCGTCCGTCACCGCGCTCGCCGCGGCGGGCCGCGGCTTCACCGCGACCGGAACGTTCGGCCGCACGCCCGGCCACCAGGACGTGGTGGTATGGACCTCGCCGAACGGGTCGGCGTGGACGCCGGTCACCCCGGCCGGGCACGGCCTGACCGGCCCAGGCATCCAGGCCATCACCGGCCTGACGACCTTTAGCGGCACGCTGACCGGAGTCGGCTTCACCGCCTCGCCCGCCGGCGAGCAGCCGGTCTTCTGGCAGTCGCCGGTCCGCTGACCACATGCTCAGCCGGAGCCGAAACCAGGGATCGGCACCGGCATCCCGAACACGTCTTCCCTGCGGTTGGCCAGCGACGGCACGGCGGCCCGGACGGTCCCGACCAGGTCGGT
>JASHVM010000083.1:0-3412 GCA_030044595.1 Streptosporangiaceae bacterium | reverse complement strand
GTCACCCAGCCCACACTCGTGCCCGCACCCACCGCCCCAGCGCCACCGCCAGAATGACTCCAGGCGGCCGTCATTTACGAGGGGAAACCCCGTAGGTCACAGGCAGCAGACCAGATGGAAGCGTGACCAGCAAAGACCCACGTCAGTCGGATCACCCGGATGCCCTGGACCGGATCACCGCGCCAGAAAAGCGAGAGCACATCACCGCGCGGATCGCGGCCGCGCATCCGGGCTCCCGCCGCGAACTGGACCGGAATGCCACCGACTTGACTGCCGGCTGTGATTAATCAGGTACGTGTTGGCCGCATCGAAGGGATTATCCGTCCTTCTGCCACGTGCTGCCCAGGCTGTCCCGCCCAAGAGTGCGTGCTGGCCTCTCGCCGGTTCCCTGGAGCGGCTTGACGGGTCCCCTGAGGTATTTCGGGCGGTCTCGTCCGTCCGCTGGCCTGAAATGGCTGCCGCGGCTGCGCCAGCCGAGCCGCCTGCGCCCGTGCCGCGGCTGCTTGCGCTTTTCCTTTCGTGTGATCTGATTGACGTATCGGGCACTGGGCCGCGGGCGGGCCTGGGAGTGGCGCCGGTGAACCGGGTGACGCTTGAGGGGCGGACCATGCCGAAGATGACTCCGGTCAACCTGTCGGTCGAGGATGTGCACGCCGTTGCCGGGCTGGGCGCGGACGTCCAGGTCCCGGCTGTGCCCGGCGGCGATGAGCTGGATAACTGGGCACAGGAGGCGTACAGCCTGACCGTCAGCGCCGCGGCGGAGCTGGGATTCCCGGTCGGCAACATCTCCGCGACGTTCCAGCGTAACGCGCTCATGTTCGGCTCATCGCGCTGGAAAGACGTGGCTAGCGGTGAGCAAACCTACCGGTTCGGCGTGGCCTTGCGGGCCATCGTGGTGGTATCTGACATCAAGGGCAGCGGCGCCCTCACCTTGCCGGTGGTGGCTGCCAAGGTCGAACTGGAGGGCGCGCGGGCTTCCGCGCAGTTGATGGTGCGCGGGTACAAGGGCAGCGCGCTGGGCGAGCTGTTGCCGGCCTGGCAGACGTTCGGGGTGGACTCCTACGGGCAGTACATGACCGCCATCACCGGCCTTCAGAAGGCCATCATGGGCGATGCTGGCAACATCCAGCCCGAACTGCTGGCCACCACCGTGCTGTCCCCGAAGATCCCCGCGCCCGGCGAGGCAGTCGGCACGGTGTACGCCCTGCACGCGCTGGCCGAAGGCGCCACGCTCGCCCATGCCCTGGATAAGCTGGGCACCGATGACAGCGGCATCCTGGCAGCGGTCAAGGCGCTGTACCGGAGCACCATCGGCGAGGATGACCGCGCGGTCCCTGACCCGGAGCAACGGCAGAACGCGCAAGACCAGCTGCACGGCTTTCACATCAGCCGCAGCTGGTTCAGAGGCTGAGCACCAGTTACCTGGCTGCGCGTTCACGGCAGTCCGCGAAGATGGATCTGACACGTGCCTGACTCGTGGCGTGGCGCAAGCCGCCAGCCAGCAGAAACGCCGCAAGCCACCGGCGTCGGACTTCACGCCCTGCCCGCCGGTCGGCGGTAATGCCATTTCCTTCTCACGCCATGGAATTAGAGAAGCGTTCACCGCAACTCGGAAATGAGCTGCGTAGCCAACGGGCTAAGGCAAGGCTGTAGCTGGGACCAGGGGATGGTCGTCTCGACATTGCCGCACGCTTCGCCGGCGACCTGGCCCTGTTCTATGCCAATGCCAAGTCCGGCCGGGGTCATCGCCGACGCAACCCTCGGACTACCACCGTCTACCTGAGATGCTGAGGGAACCTCTCCTGGCGACCGGGGTTGCGCGTTATCGGGGTTTTCGTAGCCTTCGCTCCGCCAGTGCGGCACCAGGACGGCTACGTGGGGATGGATGTGCACCGGGCGGCGCGGATCGCGGCGGCCGCGCACGGCGGGCAGGTGGTGCTGTCGGACGCGACGCGGCTGCTAGCAGAGCCCCGGCTGCCTGCCGGGGTGTCAGTGCGGGACCTGGGCTCGCACCGGCTAAAGGACCTGCTGGCGCCGGAGCGGATCTACCAGCTGGCCGGCCCGGGTCTGGAGGAGGACTACCCGCCGCTGAAGAGCCTGGGCGCGGCCAGCAGCCTGCCGGTGCCGCCGACGGTGCTGGTCGGCCGGGATGATGAGATTGACCGGCTGAGCGCCGTGCTGGCCGCGCCGGGGGTCCGGCTGGTGACGCTGACCGGCAGCGGGGGGATCGGCAAGACCCGGCTGGGAGTACAGGCCGCGGCCAGGCTGGGGGATGAGTTCCCCGACGGGCTGTGGTGGACCGGGCTGGCGCCTGTCAGCCGTGCCGAGCAGGTGCTGGGGGCGATCGCGCAGGTGCTGGAGGTGCGGGAGGACGAGGGAGCCGGCCTGGAGCGGGCCGTGGTGGGCCGGCTCGAGGGGCGCCGAATGCTGGTCGTGCTGGATAACGCCGAGCATCTGCTGCCGGAGGTGGCCGATGTGGTGGCGGGGCTGCTGGCGGCCGGTGACCGGCTGGTGGTGCTGGCTACCAGCCGGGAGCGGTTGCAGCTTGCGGCTGAGCACGTCTTTCCGGTGCCGCCGCTATCGGCCGGCGATGCGGTGGCGCTGCTGCGCGAGCGCGCTGCGGCGGCGGATGCGCCGGTGGACCAGTCGCCGGTCCTGGGCCGGCTGTGTGAGCGGCTGGACCGGTTGCCGTTGGCGCTGGAGCTGGCCGCTGCGCGCCTGCGGGTGTTTCCCGCGCGCAGCTGCTGGATCGGATCGATTCCCGGCTGGACCTGTTCACCGGGCCGCGCGATGCCGAGTCCCGGCATCGGACGCTGCGCGCGACCATCGAGTGGAGCCATGACCTGCTGACCGGGCCGGAGCAGGCCCCGTTCCGGGGGCTGGCGGTCTTCGCCGGGGACTGCACGCTGGACGCCGCCGAGGCTGTGTGCCGGCCCGAGCCCAGCGCGCTGGACGGGCTGCTGGACAAGTGCCTAGTCGTGCGCGGGGACGATACCGCCGAGCCGCGGTTCGGCATGCTGGAGTCGATCGGGGACTTCGCCGCCGAGCGGCTGGCCGCCGACGGCGAGGCGCCGGCCCTGCGGGCCCGTCACGCCGGGTACTTTCGCGCGCTGGCGGAGCGGCTGGACGCGGCGCTGCGGGCCGGCGATCCGGAGGAAGGGCCAGTCGCCGTGCTGGCGGCCGACATCGGCAACCTGCGCGCCGCCGTGGAGTTCGGCCTGCAAACTGGTGATACCGACGTGGTCCGGCAGATCACCGCCGCGCTCCACATGTACTGGAATGTCCGCGGCCTGTACACCGAGGCCCGGGCATGGCAGGATCGCGCGCTGGCCATGACCGATGTACAGGACGTCACCCGGCAGCGGCTGCTGTCGGCCCTGGCCGACACCGCCCGTACGCAGGGCGACTACAT
>JASHVM010000082.1:0-9169 GCA_030044595.1 Streptosporangiaceae bacterium | reverse complement strand
GTGTCCCAGTACGCCGGGCAGCAGCTGCTGACCGGGCAGCAGGCCGAGGCCTACGCGGACCACTTCATCGCCCAGCACATCGCCGACATGGGCGGCGGCAAGACCTACTCCCAGCTGTCCGCCGAGTCGATCGCCCAGCCCGCCAACGCCAAGCTGGCCGCGCTGGTCAACACCGTGTTCAAGGGCGAGACGCTGCGGTCGATGCTGCTGAACGCCTACGGCTGGTGGAAGGTCTCCCAGATCACCTACATCGCCGCCCTGGCCAGCTTCGCCCTCGGCGGCCTGGCCCTGATCGGCTCGGTGATCGCCCTGGCCACCGGGCGCAAGCCGCAGACCCCGGTGGAGGTCCTCCCGCAGACCGGCGGGCAGGAACTGCCCACCGCCGCATGACCCCAAGCCCCACAACCACAACCGGCATGTCTCCGGCCCGCGCCACAACGGCGTCGGCCGGAGAGCTCCGGTAAGAGCGAAAGAAACGCGAAAGGGGCGACACGATGAAGACCACCGTCAGGGACGTCATGTCCGACAAGGTCGTGACGGTCAAGCGTGGCGCGTCATTCAAGGAGATGGCGTCCATGCTCCGCCAGTTCCGGATAAGCGCCTTCCCCGTCACCGACGAGGGAGGGAAGGTAGTCGGCGTGGTATCCGAGGCCGACCTGCTCGCCAAGGAAGCACAGGCTGACAGTCACGCCGGGATTGCGGGAGTGATCACCGAGATCCTGCACCACAAGGAGCATGAGAAGGCCGACGGCCTCACCGCGGGTGACCTGATGACTCACCCGGCGGTAGCGGTCAGACCGGAGGATTCGGCCGAGCACGCCGCCCGGCTGATGTACACCCTGCGGGTCAAGCGGCTGCCCGTGGTCAATGCGGGAGGCAGGCTGGTGGGCATCGTCAGCCGTGCCGACGTGCTGGCCGTGTTCGACCGTCCGGATGAGGAGATCCGCGCCGAGATCACCGACCACGTCATCTTGCGAGAGTTGCTCTTGGACCCGGGCTTGTTCATGGTGACGGTCGCCGACGGCGTGGTGACCCTGCGGGGCAACCCGGAGACCGCGACCTTGGCCCGCAACCTCGTCGACCGGGTCCGGCACGTTCAAGGCGTCGTAGCGGTCCGCGACGAACTCGCCTACCCGCCTCCCGATCGGCCGGTCGCGGGCCTGTACTTCTGATCCGTCAACCCCCGGATCGGCCGGACTGGCGCACGATTGCGCCGAGCCGCCTTAAGAAAGGACTAGACATGAAGCAGGTTGCGCGGATTGCTAGCTGACCTGGGCGGGAGTCTCGTGGCGTTCCAGCTCGATCCATGCTGCGGTGCTGTCCGGCATCCAGGGCAGCTCGCGCACGGTTGCCCCCGCGGCTGCCAGGGCCTGACGTGAGACCCGGTAGTGATGACCGCATAGCAGCAGCTCGGTCCGGTGCGGCCGGGCGGGGGTCGGCGGCATGATCACCTGCACCATCGCCCTGGCCGAGCAGCAGCAGGCCCGGTCGGTCAGGGCACCCGGCGCCTGACGCGGCGGAAGGGCGTCATCGAGCGACCGCATAGTCGCGCTATCGCTTCTGGCCTGCGGGTTCAGGAATCTCGCGTTCATGGCACCAGTCTCGCCGGACGTGGTACCGGACCGGAAGAGACGTAGATCACTGTTACCAAAGGCCTAAAGTCCCTCACCATGGACCGTGCTTACCCCGCGGCGTCAGATGCCAGTTAGCTCGAGGTGACCGTGGGCATGGACCCGGACGGGATTCTGGCGGTCCAGGTCACCCGCACCTAGTGATAGTGACCGGCGGGTAGGAGCGCCGCCGGGAAATAGTTGACGAAGCGTCAGAGGAGTTTGTCGCTGGCCCGGATGTACATGGCGTTCTCGCCCTCCATCCGGGCCAGTCCGGTGGTCAACAGGATCCAATCGTTCCTCTGCGCCATGCATCCAAGACTGCTTGATGGCCAGCAGCTACCCGCAGGGCTGCCCGTCACGAACTCCGGGGACGTTGGTCCCGTCCCGGACCCGGGTCCCCGCCCAGCTTCGCGAAGTTCGTCCCGGACGGATGCACAACCTGGCCGATGATCTGTTCGTGCTGGTCGCCGAAGACGCGGGTCAATCATGCCGGCCTGCCCGCCTTGGCCGGGAAAGATTGTTACCCGCCAGTCAGGCCTGCGTCGATGTCGTCCTCCATAATGCGGGTTAGGTGCGGCGCCGGAGCCGCGCCGCGACCAGGGAGGAGCGGGTGAGCACGCTGTCGGAGCCTGGCGTCTATGCCCTACTGGCCGACGGCACCACCGTCGCGATCCGGGCAGCTCGGCCGGAGGACTTTGCCGCGGTCCAGCAACTGCATGCCAAGATGTCCCCGGACAATCTTTACCTGCGCTTTTTCAGCATGAGCCGGGCCGCGGCCGAGCGGGAGGCCGGCCGGATATGCCGCCAGCCTGGTCCGGATCACGCCGCGCTGCTGGCGGTGCTGGACGGTGACGTGGTTGGCTGCGGCGTCTACGAGCTGGTCGGCGATGGGTCCGGGTCGGCGGAGGTTGCCTTGACGGTCGCCGATGACATGCACAACCGCGGTATCGGCACGCTGCTGCTGGAGCATCTGGTCTCGCTGGCCGCCAGCAAGGGGATCCGCACCTTTGTCGCGGAAACGCTGACCGAGAACACGCTCATGCTTCAGGTATTCGCGAACGCCGGGCTGCAGGCGCACCGAACCCTGGAAGACGGCGTTTACGACCTCAGGTTCCCGCTGCCGGGACGCGAGACAGACGCTGGCTTTGACGCCTACCACGATGCGGTGGCCGAACGAGAACGGTCAGCCGACGTGGCGAGCCTGCGCCACGTTCTCATCCCGGCCTCGATCGCCGTCATCGGCGCCGACGGAAGTCCCGGTTCGGTCGGCCGGGCCATCATGCACAACATTACCGGCGGCGGATTCTCCGGTCCGGTGTACGCGGTGAGCCGGGATGCGGCCGAGCTGGACGGCATGCCCTGCGTGCCGTCCGTGGCCGAGTTGCCCGAGCAGGTGGACCTGGCGGTCGTCGCCGTGCCGGCGAATGCGGTGGCTCGTGTCGCCGAAGACTGCGGGCGGCAGGGTGTCAAGGCGCTGATCGTGACCGCCTCCGGCCTGGACCGCACCGTCCGGGCCGAGCTGCTGGGCATCTGCCGCCGTCACGGCATGCGACTGGTCGGGCCGGCCAGCTTCGGCGTGGCCAACCCTGCCATTTCCCTGGATGCGACGTTCGCGGCCCGCCATCCCCGGCCGGGGATGGCGGGCCTGGCCTTGCAGTCCACCGGCGGCGTCGGCTTCGTCCTGCTTGAGCACCTGTCCCGGCTGGGCGTGGGGATCTCTGCCCTGGTCTCCCTGGGCGACAAGGACGACGTGTCTGGCACCGACATGCTCCTGTGGTGGGAATCCGACCCGGCGACGAAGCTGGCCGTGTTGTACCTGGAGTCGTTCGGCAACCCGCGTAAGTTCGCCCGCACCGCCCGCGCGGTGGCCCGGAGCATGCCGGTGCTGACCGTGAACGCGGGCCGGTCCGCGCCGGACCTGCGCCGGGCCGCGATCCGCGCGGCGGCGCAGGTCGCCTCGCCGCTCACCCGGCAGGCCCTGTTCCAGCAGGCGGGCGTGATCGCCACCGCTAACCTCGGCGAGCTGCTGGATGCGGCAGCGCTGCTGGCCTCCCAGCCGGTACCCGCTGGGAGCAGGGTGGGCGTGGTGTCCAATACCCGTGGTGGCGGCCTGCTCGCCGCCGATGCGTGCAGCGACGCGGGCCTGCAGGTCGCCAGTCTGGCCAGCCAGACCCGGCTGGCGCTGCGAGAGGTGCTTCGCTCCGGGGTGCCCGTGGCCGCGCCGGTCGATACGACCGCGGTCGCCGCGCCAGGTACCTTCCGCCGCTGCCTGGAGCTGGTCGGTGCCGACCCGGGCGTGGATGCGGTCCTGGCCGTGACGGTGACCACGGCGGCCGGGGACCTGGTACCCGACGTGGCCGCCGCGCGGCTGCAGGTGCCGATCGCCGCCGCCGTGATGGATCAGCGCGAAGCGGTCCGGCTGCTGCCCGGTCCTGACGCCGGCTGCCCGGCCGTCCCCGCCTACGCCTATCCCGAGTCCGCCGCTCGCGCCCTCGGCCATGCCGCGCGCTACGGGAGATGGCGGGCCAGGCGGCCCGGAACCGTCCCCGGCCCGGACGGCCTGCGCCAGGATCGGGCGAGGCAGCTGGTCGCCGGCTACCTTGTTGCCGCCCCGCAGGGCGGCTGGCTGCCCCGGGAGCAGACCGCAGAGCTGCTCGGCTGGTACGGCGTGCCGCTGGTCGGCAGCACAGCGGTCGCCACCGAGGACGATGCGGCTGCCGCGGCGGCACGATCCGGCGGCCCGGTGGCCCTCAAGGCGGAGGTGCCCGGCCTGGTGGTGCGCAGGACGGCCGCGGGCGCCGTCCTGCTTGACCTGCATGGCGAGGATGAGGTCCGCCGCGGGTACCGCTCGCTGCAGGAGACCTTCGGCGACCGGCTGACCGGCGTTATCGTCCAGCCGATGATCACCGGCGGCGTCGAGGTGACGATCAGCGTGCTGGAAGAGCAGATGTTCGGCCCCCTGGTGCTGTTCGGGCCCGCTGACGCCGCCGCGGACGTCGTGGCCGACCGCGCGGCCCGGCTCGCTCCCCTCACCGGTGCCGACGCCGACGACCTGCTCCATTCAGGACGTGCTGCCCCGCTACTGGCCGGTCGGCCGGGTGCCCCCGCCGCCGACCTCGCCGCACTCAAGACCATGCTGCTGGGGGTCTCCCGGATAACCGACGACCTTCCGCAGATCACCGAACTGGACCTGAGCCCGGTCATCGCCCGCCCTGATGGCGCGGTAGCTGTCAACGCCCGGGTCCGCATCCAGCCTGTCCGGTCCGCCGACGCTTACCTGCGCCGACTGCGATAGCAGGCCGGTCTCCCACGCGGCCGCCCCGGCGTCCTTGCAGGACCGTCCGTGCCGCCCGTCGGATGCACCAGGCCCGCGGTCATCACACCGCCGCTTCAACCGGCCGGCAACCCGGCCCGGATATCAAACCCGCCGCCGGGGCGCTAGCCAGCCGGGCAGTTCAGCCGATCACCGATGGCCACCAAGCCCTGGATCGACCGGATGTTTCAGGCGATCTGCGCGGATAGCCCCTCGGGCCTGCTAACCTCGCGCGGGCCTGGATAGCGGTCAGGGCCACCGTGTAGACGATGTCGTCGACCAAGGCGCCGCGGCTCAGGTCGTTGACCGGCTTGGCCAGACCCTGCAACATCGGCCCGATGCTGATCACCTGCGCGCTGCGTTGCACGGCCTTGTAGGTGGTGTTCCCGGTATCAAGGTCGGGAAAGATGAAGACGCTGGCGCGGCCGGCCACGGGGCTGCCGGGCCGCTTGGCCCGGCCGACCGAGGCGATGGCGGCGGCGTCGTATTGCAGGGGGCCGTCGACGGCCAGGCCGGGCTCACGTTCTCGCACGATCCGGGTGGCCTCAGCGACCTTTTCCACATCGGATCCCTTACCGGAGGTACCGGTGCTGAAGCTGATCATCGCCACCCGCGGCTCGATGCCGAAAGCCCGCGCGGACGCGGCGCTCTGGATGGCGATATCGGCCAGATCCTCGGCGCCGGGCCGCGGATTGATGGCGCAGTCGCCGTAGATGACCACCTCGTCGGGCAGGCACATGAAGAACACCGACGACACCAGACGGCTATCCGCCTTGGTGCCGAGGATCTGCAGGGCTGGGCGGACCGTGTCGGCGGTGGTATGCACCGCCCCGGAAACCAGGCCGTCCACTTCGCCTTGCCGGAGCATCATGGTCCCGACCGTGACCGGGTCGGCGAGATGCTCACGGGCCACCTCCTCAGTCCAGCCGCGATGCCGCCGGAGCCGGGCCAGCGGGCCGACATAACGCTCGGCAACGGCTGCCGGGTCTACCACTGTGATGCCGGGCGGCAGTGTCAGGCCCAAGTGCCGGGCGACCCGGGCCACGGCATCGGGGGGTCCGAGCAGCACGCTGCGGGCTACGCCCCGCTCGGCGCAGGCGACCGCGGCCTGCACGGTGCGCGGCTCAGTACCTTCGGGCAAGACCACGCACGCGTCTGCGGCGCGCGCCTTCTCGGCCAGCTGATGGCGGAAGGCGGCTGGGCTGAGCCGGCGCGGCCGTGAGGTATTCGTCAGCGACTCCAGCCAAGACACGTCCAATGCGTCGGCGATGTTGTTCGTCACGCCCTCGACCCGGTCCAGGTCGTCGGCCGGCAGTCCGGGGTCCAGGCCGCGTACCCGTATGGCGGTCTGGTAGCTGTCGTGCTCGCAGACCAGCACCGGCAGTCCAGTGGCGGCCGTGGCCCGGGTAAGCTCCCATATCTGCGGATCGGGCATGATGCCCGCGCTGAGCAGCAGGGCGGCCAGGCGGATTCCGTTGAGCTCGGCCAGGCACGCCGCCATGATCACGTCGTGCCGGTCGCCGGGGACCACGACCAGGCGGCCGCCGGTGAGGACGCGGATACCGCCCGGGACCCCTTGGGCGAACACCGCGACGTCCTCGATACGCCGGGACATGTCACCCTCGTGCAGCACGTCCGGGTTCAGTTCGCGGACCAGGTCGAGCACTCGCGGCCAGGCAAGCTCAGGGCGATCAGGCACGCCGGCGATGAGCTTGAGCCCGTGCCTGGCCAGCGCCGTCGCCAGTGCCGCGGCCGGGACGGGATCCGAAGCGGGCAGGCCGTGGACCGCGCAGCCGACCACGCGAGCTTGTTCGCCGGAGGCGTATCCGCCGGCCACGATGGCGAACTGCTCGGCCAGGCTTTCGACGGTAGTTCCCGGACGCCAGCTGCTGACCAGCAAAACGGCGGCGTCCACCGCCCGGGCTAGCGCCTGGTTCAGCGAACCGGCGTACAGCTTAGCTGTCCCCGAACTCAGTCCCTCGATCACGACCACATCGGACCGGGCATAGGCCCGCTCCCAGGCGCCCACGATCCTTTCCAGGACGACATCGAGCTCGCCTTCGCCGAGCTGCCGTTCAAGTTCGGCAGCGGGAAGCGGATCTGCGGGACGAAGCGTCGTGACCGCGGCCACTAGCGCGGCCGAGCGGTCCGGACCGCCGTCCGCCCTGAGCTGGGCCACCGGCTTGACGTAGCCGATGCTGACCCCTCGCCGGTCCAGGGCGCGCAGCAAACCCAGGCACGTCCTGGCCAGGCCGACATCATCGGCGGCTGGCGCGACCAGCAGGCTCCGGGCCATAACCTCATCCTTCCAGGGGTCAGAAGCGGTCGGCCACCGCGATGACATGAGCACTGTGACAGGCGATCAACAGTTCTCGCCGGTCGGCACGACAAGCGCCATCGCCAGCCCGGGCAGGCTGATCCGCCCTCTGATGAGCCGACCGTGGTTCGGATTTGCCTGAGCGTCCTCAGCCAGGCAAGGGAACCCCAGGCGGGCCAGGACACGGATCACCGGGCTGCTCTATTGTTTGGCAATCGATCGGGTCGCCAGGCCGAACGCACCTACCAGACCGGTTTACGTGGCACGGGGCACCCGGCTACGCGGCGATCTTGGCGCGTGCTGCCCCGATGAGCGCCTACGCCTCTGCTGGGTCTAAGCCGCGCGGCTGGAGGCTGTAGACGACGTACCGAATTCCGTCATTGTCGAAGGAGATGAGAGCCACGGCCGGTCAAGTGTGGCGGTTTCAGCGTCACACTCCATAAGTGGTGCAGCCAGTGACGTACCGGCCGCGTAGTACATGAACGCTTGCTGAAACGCTGTGGCTTCCGGCTCGCAGCCTCGGCCCTCTCACGGGTCGCGTAGACGCCACTCGACGTCCGACCGTCGATCGAGTAACACCACTGCAGGTGGTGGAACTCCCAGACCTCAGCCATTTCTGCTCATCTCCCTAGACCCGCGAGAGTTACTGTCCCGGAAAGGGCTCGGAAATCAACAACGTTCAGGTACCGCCGTGCTTCTCCGGATGTCGCTCATCTCGCCATCCCTTTCTTAGGCACCAGTATGGCCGCGTGGCGGGTTCACTCATATTCACCTTTGGTCCCGACGTTGCAGGTCGTTGGTCAGAGCCGAAGGTCACACATTCAATGGGCAAGTCCGCCGCGCGCTTTGGGTGTGGCCTGTGGCCCTCGCCGTCAGGCCCGGCAAGGCGGGCAGAGCCATTGGACTGGGATCTGCGGCACACCAGGAATCGCCGCCGCGGCCAGCGGGTGAGCTCGGACCTGCCGGTGTGACTCACCATCAAATCAGCACGCGGCGGGCGCTTCAGGTGGCCTCGGCCGACCGTTCCGCGGCTTCGCGCTGGCTGCGTCAGGAGACGCTGGGAGGTGGCTGGACCGGCGGGGGGAAATCCCGGGTCTGGTTTGCCGCGGACGGGTGCGTGAGCTGGGCGGCCTTGCCGTCTGCGGTGAGGTGGCGCCAGCTGGTCTGCCAGTCCGGCAGGCCGGGGCTGGCCTGGTCCCAGTCGGCGAAGGTGGCCTCGTCGCAGTAGTGATCTAGCCGCGCGCGGATGCCCAGGTGCGGCTCGCTGTCCACGTAGGCCTGCATCAGGCGGCGTTCTTGCCAGGCGCTGACGCTCCACCAGGCGTTGTTCGCGTCGGCGAGCGCGTCCGTGCCGAGATTGCCTTCGGACTTCATGGCCTGCTCGATGGCGGCGACGGCGTCGGTGAAGAACTCATCCAGCAGCGCGGGGTCCCTGAGCCGCAGCCGGGTAACGACGATGACGGGCATGACGATCTCCTTCTTGTGTGCATGTAACAGTGGCCGCCGGCGAACCGGTCTCCTCATGCCGCTTCTGGCGTGACGGGCCGTATCGGGCGATCGAGGTGCTCGGTGCCACGGGTCATCAGGTCAGCTGGCGGGGCGGGTGGCGAAGGCTTCCTCGATGGTCGCGGCTACTTTCTTGGCGATGCCGAACTCGTTGACCATGCGCGAGATGACCAGGCCGCCGCCGTGGACGTGGAACGTGGTGGCGTTGCCGTCCTGGTCCAGATGCACGGTGGCGGTGGCCGCGGCCGACTGTTTGACTTTCAGTGCCTGCTGGGCGCCGCTTCCGTGGGTGGTGATCTCGTAGCGGCTGCCGAGCTTGTCGTGCAGCGCGGTGGCGGCTTGTTGCAGGGTCACGTTGCCTTCGATGGTCACGGTAGGCATTCCGGGTCTCCTTTGGTGGAACGTTCACAGCGGGTTCGG
>JASHVM010000081.1:0-2628 GCA_030044595.1 Streptosporangiaceae bacterium | reverse complement strand
GTCATCAAGCAGCGAGCCGACTGCCTGGTGCGTTCGTCGCGGCGTCCACTAGCTTGTCTCTGCTGCCGGGGATGCGGACGATCAGCCCGTTCTGAGTGAGCCGCCGGCAGATCGTGTTCACGTAGATCCGGTTCATCTCTGTGCCGCCTCGGCGATCTCGTCATCGTCCAGCAGTTCGCGACTCTGCCGAATCAGCTCTAGCACCTGGTCTCGTCGCCCCTCACGGCCCGTCATGGGAGCATTATCAGCCACTTCAGGCCATACCGACGTTCTCTCGCTATGCAAGCTGGCTGACCTCTGGGCGAGTCGTGTATCTGAGACAAGCAGGTGTGCGGACTCGTCTGCCCGCTGCCCTGGTGCTCGGCTTGGTCCAGCGCGATGTGGGCGTCGACATTGATGACTACGGCATTGCCTGCTGTGTGATCCGGGCGGTATCCGCCAGCGCCCCGTCAGCTGGAAACTGCAGCATGCGTTCCGTAACCTCGGCACGCGAAAGCTGGAGCGCGTCCGATACACGTCCGGCTTAGACGGCTGTGGCCAGAGGCCTCGTTGTTCCGCGTCGCCGGGGTCAGCCGCGTTTGTCGCGCCGCTGGCGTATCTGGCGGATCGCTTCTTGGACGCCGCCCGTCCAGGGGTCGCCGTGCCCGGGAAGCACGTGATCAGCGGAGATGCCATCGAGATGGGCCAGCGATTCGACCGCCTGGGCGGCGTCCGCGGTGAACGGCGCGAGCTGGGGGCCGCGTGCCCCCGTGGTCACCGCGTAGGTGGCGAAGGCGTCGCCGACGAATAGGGCGCCGAGCGATGCGACGTGCAGGGCGGCGCTGCCGGGGGTGTGGCCGGGCGTCAAGATGACCCGCGGGCTGCCCGGGACGTCCAGGGTCGCCCCGTCACCGAACGTCGCGACCTGCTGCAGGTTGTGGGTGCGCAGCCCGCCGTGCAGGGCGCTGAACCAGAAGAAGCCGAGGAGGGGCCCGAGCTTCACCGGGCCGTAGCCCTTCGCCGGGTTAGGCACCTCGCCGCGGGCCAGGGCCGCGTCGGCTTCGTGCACCGACACCGGGACCCCCCGCTCGCGCCGGAGCCGCTCTGCGAAGCCGATGTGGTCGGTGTGCCCGTGGGTGAGAACCAGCGCCCGGACATCTGCGGGTGTACGGCCCATCGCGGCCAGCTCCCGGTCGATGTCCTTGTAGAAGCCGGACACCCCGGCGTCGATGATCGTTACCTCGCCCGCCTGCTCGATCAGGTATGCGTTGATCATGCTGTTGTCACCGATCCGGTAGATGCCCGGCGCAATCTTCATGATGAGATCCTCCACTCGGCGGAGTAACGGGTACAGGCGGTCATGAGGGCCGCGCCGCTGGATGGCGAGCCATGCCGCCGGCATCGGCGGAGGAACGGTCGGCGAGCGGGGGGAGGGCGGCGCGGAGCCGGCCGGCCGATGCCCATAGTGCGGCGGCGAGGATGGTCGAGCCCGCGGCCAGCAGGATGCCGTGGGCGATCCGGACTTGGGCCGGGCCGAAGAACTGCGGAAGGAACAGGGCCATTCCGGTGGCGAAGAGGATGGCGCTGGTGCGGGGCAGGACGTGTGAGCGCCACACCGCGATCGCGGCCATGATGGCTGCGGCAGCCAGCAGTACCAGCCCGGTACCGAATATCGTCGCTGCGAGCGGCTGGAAGCGCACCGCGTGGACGAGGCTGAGCAGGCCGGCCCTGGGCCCGGCGGATCCAGCGATCGCGTGCAGCCCGAAGTCTTCAGCTCCGTAGTAGGGCAGCACCAGCCCCGAGCCGACCCAAGCCAGCACCGCTGCGGTCAGGGCTAGCGGCTCGGCCCTGGTGGGTGCGAGTGCCGAGCGCAGGGCTAGCAGCCCCAGCGGCATCAGGACGAACCCGAGCATCGCGAAGAAATGAGCAGTCACCCAGGCAGCGGAGCTCATCGAGGCTGTTGCCCCGGCGACCGTGCCTTCGTCGTGCCAGGGCCGTAGCGCCGGGTAGGCCAGGAACAACACTCCGGCGGCGGCCAGGGCGACGGCTCCTGCGCGGATGCGGGTTGCGGAGGTGGACATTGTGCGTCTCCCGTGGTTGTGAGCTGCGGCAGGTCAGTGCCGGGGCAACGATGCGAGGTACATCTGGATGAGCTGGTCGTAGGTCTCGGCCGGGTCCTCGTCCAGGCCGAAGCCGCCGCTGGATTCGATCGAGGCGAAGCCGTGGACGATCACGCGCAGGCACCGGGTGGCGTGGATCGCGGCGGCGCCATCCAGGCCGTAGCCGCGCAGCACGGCCAGGAATACCTCGATAAAGCGGGCCGCTGGCTGTGCCAGCGCCGGGTCGTGCATCGGGTCCGGCGGCACCGCCAGGTAGCGGGCGGGATGTTCTGCGCCGTAGGCGCGCAGCTGTCTCATCAGCGCGGCGATCGCTGCGTCCCCGCTCAGCCCCAGCACGGCTGCGGTGGCCACCTCGGTCATCTCGGTCAGGACCCGGGCGGCCACCCGTGACCGCAGCTCGGCCAGGCTCGCTACATGCTTGTACAGCGACGGCGCGGCAACCCCGGCCCGGGCCGCGACCACCGACAGAGACAGCGTCTCAGGCCCTTGCTCATCGACGATGGCCAGGGCGACATCGACCACCCCGTCG
>JASHVM010000080.1:0-4097 GCA_030044595.1 Streptosporangiaceae bacterium | reverse complement strand
TCACGAAGCCCGGGAGGCCGGGTTCGACCCGGTCACGGTCGGGTCCGCCGCCGATGATCACAAGGCTTACTACCCCGGCAGCCACCGCATCACGATGCGGGTGACCGGCGACCGGGGTACCGGACGGCTGCTGGGCCTGCAGCTGTTCGGCCACAAGCACGCCGAGATCGCCAAGCGGATCGACATTGCCGCCGCGGCAATCTTCAGCGCCATGACCGTTGACGCGGTCAGCGACCTGGACCTGTCCTATACCCCGCCGCTGGGCAGTCCGTGGGATGCGGTCCAGATGGGCGCCCAGGCCTGGGTCCGGGCCGTCCAGCCGCGCTAACCCCCCTCTAGATTCTCACCCAGAGGACCACCCATGTCAGGGCATCTCGCTCGGCCCGGCCTCCGGCCCCGCCGCTCAACCTACCTGGTCATCGCGGCCGCCGCCTTGATCCTCGTCCTCGCCGTCGGGGCTTGCTCCAGCTCGGCGACCGTGAATAATAATTCGGCGGCGGCGGTGGCCACGACCAGCATCGGCCCCAGCAGCCACCCGCCCACCCTCTCCGGGTCCGGGTCGACGTTCGACGAGCCGTTCTTCGCCGTCGCCTTCGCCCAGTACCAGCGGCAGCACCCCGGCGTGACGATCGGCTATTCCGCGGTGGGCAGCAGCGCGGGCATCGCCGCGATCAGCGCGGATCAGGTCGACTTCGGCGCCTCCGACGTACCGATGACCGCCAGCGAGCTAGCCGCCGCCAAAGGCGGGCCCATCACCCAGGTCCCGGTTGACCTGGGCGGCGAAGGTATCGCCTACAACCTGCCCCTCCCGGCCGGCGCCCGGTTGCACCTGACCGGCCCGGTACTCGCCGGGATCTACCTCGGGCAGATCACCCGCTGGAACGCCCCCGCGATCACCGTGCTCAATCCGGGCCTGTCCCTCCCGGACGCGCGGATCACCGTCGTGCACCGTTCCGACGGCAGCGGTACCACCTACATCTTCACCAACTACCTGTCCAGCGTCGACCCGGCCTGGGCGGCCAGGGTCGGCGCCAGCAAGACGCCCGACTGGCCGGTCGGGGAAGGAGACGAGGGCAATGCCGGGGTAGCCACTGAGGTGGACCGTACCCCGTTCTCCATCGGCTACATCGAGGAGGCCTACGACCAGGGCCTGACGCTGCCGTTCGCCGCGATCCGCAACCAGGCCGGGGCCTACGTGCTCCCGTCCGCCCACACTGTCGCCGCCGACGCCGCGCAGAAGCCCGCCATCACCCCCACCGACTTCTCCATCGTCAACCAGCCCGGCGCGACCAGTTACCCGATCAGCGGGTACAGCTGGGCGCTGGTCTACACCCGCCAGGCCAGCCAGGCCACCGGCCAGGCCCTGGTCGCCATGCTCGACTGGCTCACCCACGACGGGCAGTCCTACGCCGCCGCGAACGGCTACGTGCCCCTGCCACCCCAGATCCAGCAGCTCGCCCAGACCATGCTCCAGCAGGTCACCGGCCCCGCCGGGACTCACCTGCTCAGCTGACCGCGCGTTCACCGGGAACCCGGAACAAGCCCCGGTCAGGCAGTGGCAGCCGGTTCTGTGCTGCCGATGAGCGTGCCGAGGCTGGCCAGCGCTTCTGGCCTGACGCAGCCGGAACACCTCAGCAGGTAGCAAGCTCATCGAATTTCCAGGCAAGAACCGTGCACCCCCGCCAGCATGACACGGATGCTGCCCCGTCCGTCGTCGCCTAGTAGGACCCCGGCCGATGCGACGCATGCCGAGCTGCCTGTGGACGGTGGCCACGAGCCGGCGACTTCCACCAGCGCTGACGCCTGCCCCGCAGCACCACGCCTGATGCCGTATGAGCCCTTAGATCTGCGCGGTGTAAGGCCGTAGCGGCCCGGCGGCGTCGCGCGCGCGTGTGGTCATCGGCCAAGGCGCCAGGATGCGTACCGCGTAAGTCTCGTCAGCCAGCCGGGCACGCCCGGAGGGACTCGAACGCTAGCCGCTTATCCGCAGCTAAATCCAGACGCTACGGCTGCCATGATTAATCGCGGTCCGGAGGCTAGGGTTATTTTGTGCCGCCATCCTCCTCGCCGGGACCCTCACGCCACTCAGATACTTATACGGAGTGGTCGGGGTGGATCGCCGGGTTTGCGGCGATCATCGTGGCAGTGATAGGTGTGATTCTAACCACTCTTGTGATCAGCGCAGCCCGGCCGCCGAGTCATGCCAGTTCGAGCTCAACGGTCACGACGCAAAGTCCCTCCTCAACATCAACCACAACTGGAATCGCGAGTCCCGGAACACAGGCTGCTGCTCCAACGCCAGTGGAAGTGATTCTTCCTTCAGTTATTGCCGTTAGCGTCAACGGCGGAGGCGGAGGCTTGCCCTCTTGGGCCGCCTGGCTCGGGCCAATTGGAGGCTTTCTGACGGGCATAGGTGGTCTCGGGGGTCTCGTTGCCTTCCGGCGAAGCAGGGAACGGCGAGAGGGTGAGCGGCGGGCCGCGTCTAACACGGGTTTGCCCGGTGATGCCTGACGTCGTGCGACGGCTCGTGGAACATGGTCTGCCGGTGCTCCGCAGGGCAGGTTTCGCGCACCAAGAGGTGGCCCATGCCTCGTCTGCGCTCCGCAACCCAGCGAGCTGGCGCGTATGGACAATTTATGCGCCGTCCAGCACCGCAAAGGGTTCGGCGTGGGGTGGCGGGCCGGTCGAGTTCGACCGGGTGAGGTCGCCCAGCGGGAACATGATCGTGTGCCACCGGCAGTTCTGGATGGGACCGCACCGGGCCGGGACGACAGCCCGGATCTGGGTCGGCTGTCACCTGGTCAGCCGGACAACCACCCAGCTCGTGCGTAGCATCAAGGGCCAGCGGCCGCGGACCGCTACCTACGGGCGGACCCACTTAGGGTCCCGGCGGCGCCGGCCGTGGCGGTCCCCGGCCTTCGCGGGGCCCTTCCTGCCCTCACGGCGGGGACGCGCGGGCGCTGTCGCCGGAGCCTGCTGCGCGGCGGGGGACCGTCGGGGCGTCCACTGGTAGGAGAGCTCGGCTCCTACCGGGAGGGCGGCCCACCTCTCCGCAGCCGCACGCAGGGCGGCCGCCGCCACGACGAGGGCGGCCGAGGGCGGGAGTTCGACGACGCGCGCCGGGTCCTGACCGGGCTCCGACAGCGGCACGACCGCGAGGTGCCGCCGGATGATTTCCTTGACCTGCGCATCCGTCGGTGAGCCCAGGGCGGCGATGGACTCTGCGAGGTTGGCGAAGAGCTCGGCCCGGCCGATGCGGTGGCGGCGGGCCTTCTTCAGCGCGTCGGACTTGCGGGCCGCATCGTGCGGCAGGCGGTGGCCACCGGCGAAGCGCATGCTGGTGTACATCCCGCCGTCGGCAATGGTGCCCCAGATCCCGTCGGTGACGCCCAGCTCAAGCTCCACGACCAAGTGGCGCAGGTCATGCGGGAGCCGCGCCCCGCCCCGGGTGAACTCCGCCATCCGGAAGACCGCCCCGTCGTCCCGCTCGATCTCCGAGTACGAGTCCACCCCGCTAGGGAACCGCCGGAACGTGATGCGCATACCGTCACTTTGACTGTCCCACCCGCCTTGATCTACTCGTTTTTGGCCCGGATAGGGCACGACAGTGAGCGGGCCGTGCGGCGGGCGGCGCGTCCCTAACGCAGAGCCCGCCGCTGACGTCGGTCAGCGGCGCGCCGCAGGCGGGCCGCCTTGATGCCGAGCCCAAATCGCGCTGGTTGCCGGGTCGTGTCCTTCCCCGGGAGATCGCGCCCGAATTGCGCTGGCATCTAGAGCGGTTCGTGGACCCGGCGGCTGACAGCATCGTGTTCCTCGGCCCGGAAGGTGGCCGCCTGCGGCGGTCCAACCTCACGGTGATCTGGCGCGAGGGACGTGATGAGGCCGGGCGGCCAGGGTCCACCTGCACGACTTGAGGCATACCGGGAACACGATGGCGGCGGCCACGGGTGCCAGCCTTCGCGAGCTGACCGTCCGATTTTTAGGCGTGACACGTCCCGGGTCGGGTCCCCCGCGCGGGTCTGGCAGGGGCGGCTGCGCTCACTGCGCGGGGGAGAATAGTACAGGGGGCAGGGTTTCTCGGGACTGGGCAGGGGACG
>JASHVM010000716.1:0-2726 GCA_030044595.1 Streptosporangiaceae bacterium | reverse complement strand
AGGGCACGGCACCGGCCGCGCCCGCCGCGTCCGCCGCGTCCTCCGCGCCCGCCGCGTCCTCCGCGACCGGGGCGCCTCCCGAGGGCACCGATGCCGGGCTACCGCCGCAGCCCGGCATCGGCCTGCCCAGCCCCGCGCTCCAGCGCTGGGAGATCGTCACCGTCTTCGCCGTATCCCTCGGTGCCAGCGGCGTATACGCCCTGGTCCAGTACATCGGCTCGCTGACCGCGAATCAGGCGCTCAGCAAGCAGGCGGTGGTCGTCCACGGCACGCTCGCGCCCGGCCGCCCGCTGCTCGACCTGTTCCTGCAGATCACCAGCATCACCCTGGCGCTCGCCCCGGTGCTGCTCGTCTTCTACCTGCTGGCCCGGTCCGGCGAGAAGCCGTCGTCGCTCGGCATCGACGCCAGCCAGCCGGCCAAGGACCTGGGCCGTGGAGCGGTGCTGGCCGCGGTGATCGGCGGCAGCGGCCTGGTGCTGTACCTGATCGCGTATCACCTGGGCGTCGAGCTGAACGTCGTCGCCGAGAACCTGCCCGACGTCTGGTGGCGCATCCCCATACTGCTGTACTCCGCCGCGCAGAACGCCATGCTGGAAGAGGTCATCGTCCTGGGTTACCTGCTGAGCCGGCTGGACCGGCTCGGGGTCAAGCCGGCCCAGGCGATCGCCATCAGCGCGGTGATCAGGGGCTCCTACCACCTTTACCAGGGCGCGGGCGCGTTCATCGGCAACGCCGCCATGGGCGCCATCTTCGGAGTCCTGTACCGCCGCTGGGGCCGGGTAACCCCGATGATCGTGGCGCACTTCCTGATCGACGCCGTCACCTTCGTCGGCTACGCGCTGCTGGCTGGCCACGTGTCCTGGCTGCCGGCGCCGTGAACGTCCTCCACCGGCTCGTCGAACGCGTGTCGGGCAGCCAGCCCCTGCCGCCCGGCTGGGTGGTGGTCGTGACCGCCCTGGCGGCCCTGGTCATCGTGCTGGACACCGAGTCGTGGCGGCTGGCCGGGAAGGTGATCACGATCGCACACGAAGGCGGTCACGCGCTGGTTTCGGTCCTGTCCGGGCGGCGGCTGGAGGGGATAAGGCTGCACGCGGACAGTTCGGGGACGACTTACTCGCGCGGCAAGCGGAACGGCCCGGGCCTGGTGCTCACCGCGGCCGCGGGTTACCTGACCCCGCCGCTGCTGGGCGCGGGCGCGGCCTGGCTGCTCGCCGAGCGGCACCTGACCGCCATGCTATGGCTGGCCCTGGTGCTGCTGGCCGCGACGTTCCTCGCGATCCGCAACGCGTTCGGCGCGCTAGCGGTCCTGGCCACGGCGGGCGGCGTGTTCGCGGTCAGCTATTTCGCCACGCCCGCCGTCCAGGCGGCCTTCGCCTACCTGGCCGTATGGTTCCTGCTGTTCGGCGGCGTGCGGCCGGTGCTGGAGCTGACCCGGCGCAGGCGACGGCGCCGGGGCTCACGCGGCGGCGTCTCGGACGCCGACCAGCTCGCCCGGCTGACCGGCGTGTCCCGCGGCGCCTGGGTCGCGCTGTTCGCGCTCGTGTCGATCGCCGCCCTGGCCATCGGCGCCCGGCTGCTTATCCCGCTCGCCTGGCCGCCCGGCTAAATTCGTAGACACGTTGACGGTATACAGCGGCGTCGTTATCATCAGCCGATAGTTAGATTCTGACTTAGTGAGAAGGAGCCCATGGCTAGGGCCTCAGCCGTCAAGATGCCCCCGGAGGCGAGCGTCGCGCACGGCTGCGAGGGAGCACGCCGCGTCCTGGCCCTGATGCTAGCCTTCTCAACCGATCGGAACACCCTGACCGCGCGTGATCTGGCCACCGAAACCGGCATCGCACTGCCCAGCGTCTACCGGTACATCACGCTGCTGCGCGAGACCGGGCTGCTGGTCGGCGATTCGCGCGGCAGTTACCGGCTCTCCGCCCGGCTCATCGGGCTGGCCCGGGCGGCCGAGGCCGCGGAAAGCATCATCGAGATTGCCGACCCGGTGATGTGCGAACTGGCCGCCGAGACCGGCGAGACGGTCATCTTGGTCCGGCTGATCGGCCGGTCGGCAGTTTGCGTGCACCGGGTGGAGTCCGGTCAGCGATTGCGCATCTCATTCGAGCCCGGTCAGCCGCTCTCGCTGGAGCGAGGGGCCAGCGCCAGGCTGCTGTTGTCCGGCCTGTCGCCCGAGGTCCGCCGGGATTACCTGGCGCCGCTGGCCGAACGCGATCCCGAAGCCGCCGCCCGACTCGAGGCGCGAGCCGTCCTCGCGGGGCAGCAAGGCTACGCGATCAGCGAAGAGGAACTCGAAAAAGGGGTGCGCGCCATCTCGGCCCCGGTGCTGCACGGCAAGCGCATGGTCGCCGCGCTCACCGTCCCCTCACCGCTCGTGCGGATGTCGGCCGCGACGCAGGACAGGCTGCTCGTCCAGGTCCGCGCCGCCGCCCGGGCCATCAACGCGACACTCCGCGCGGCGCAGCGGTAACGGCCTTCCTGCGGTCCCGGCCCCGGCCCGTATACCGGGATCCGCGACGGCACCGTTATCCTTCCGGCATGTCGGACTTCCGTGACGTGATCCCAGGTACCCGGATCAGGGCCAGCGATACCTCCCTGACCGAGTTGCAGGCGGCGATGGCCTCAGGCGAGCTGAGTTCTGCCGCGCTGACCAGCTTCTACCTGCAGCGCATCGACCGCCTGAACCCGGCCCTGCACGCGGTCATCACGGTGAACCTCAACGC
>JASHVM010000715.1:0-3397 GCA_030044595.1 Streptosporangiaceae bacterium | reverse complement strand
CAGGTGAATGTCGGCGGCCGGAGGTACGGTGGGCGGGTGCTTGACGCGTTCCACCCTGCCGTGCGCGCCTGGTTCGAGCGCCGGTTCCCGGCGGGTCCGACCGAGCCGCAGGCCGCGGGCTGGCGGGAGGTGGCGGCGGGCCGGCACACGCTGATCGCGGCGCCCACCGGTTCGGGTAAGACGCTGGCCGCGTTCCTGGTCTGCATCGACCGGCTTTACCGCCAGGAGGGAACGGGGGGACGGGCAGACCCCCCGGGCGCGGGGGGGTCGTCCCCCCGGGGGCCAACAGTGGTGTACGTGTCGCCGTTGAAGGCGCTGGCGACCGACATACACCAGAACCTGGAGGCGCCGTTGCGCGAGATCCCCGCGGTGGCCGGGGAACTCGGGCTCGACGCGCCGGCCATCCGGGTGGCGGTCAGGACCGGCGACACGGCCGCCGCCGAGCGGACCGCGATGCTCAAGAACCCGCCCGACATCCTCATCACCACTCCCGAGTCGCTGTACCTGCTGGTGACGGCGGAACGGAGCAGGTCGATGCTCCGCGGTACCCGGACCGTGATCGTGGACGAGATCCACGCCGTCGCGGCGAACAAGCGCGGCTCGCACCTGGCCCTGACGCTGGAGCGGCTCGCGCACGTCGCCGAGGGACCGGTACAGCGGGTGGGGCTGTCCGCGACCGTCCGGCCGGTCGAGGCGATCGCCCGGCTGCTGGTGGGCGCGGGCGAGGACCGCGATAACCCGGACGGGACGCCGCGGTGCGCGATCGTGGATTCCGGGCACCGCAGGCAGCTGGAGCTCGCGCTGGAGCTGCCCGACGACGAGCTCGGCGCGGTCGCCACCGGCGAGCAGATGGCGCAGATCCTGGATATGATCGCGGGGCACGTGGCGGGGCACCGGACCACGCTGGTGTTCGTCAACACCCGGAGCATGGCCGAGCGCGTCGCTCATCAGCTCGGAGAACGGCTCGGGGACGAGCTCGGCGCGCAGGTCGCTGCGCATCACGGATCCCTGTCCAAGGGACGCAGGCAGCGCGTCGAGGCCCGGCTGCGCGCCGGGGACCTGCGCGCCCTGGTCGCCACGGCCTCGCTCGAGCTGGGCATCGACATCGGCCCGGTCGAGATGGTGTGCCAGATCGGCTCCCCGCGCAGCATCGCCACCTTCCTGCAGCGGGTGGGGCGGTCCAATCACACCCGCACCGGGACGCCGGCCGGGCGGCTGTATCCGACCACGCGCGACGAGCTGGTGGAATGCGCCGCGCTGCTGCGCGGGGTGCGGTGCGGCCGGCTGGACGCCATCGTCATCCCGGAGCGGCCGCTGGACATCCTGGCCCAGCAGGTGGTGGCCGAGTCGGCGGCCGAGCAGTGGGCGGAAGGCGAGCTGCTGAGCCTGGCCCGGCGCGCGGCGCCGTTCCGTGACCTGTCGCGCGAGGACTTCGACGACGTGACCGAGCTGCTCGCCGAGGGAATCCGCACCGGCCGCGGCCGCCGGGCTTACTACCTGCACCGCGACCAGGTGAACGGAACCGTCAAGGCCCGCCGCGGCGCGCGGCTGGCCGCGCTGACCTCGGGCGGGGCCATTCCCGAACTCGGCGACTTCAGGGTCATCGCCGAACCCGATGAGGTACAGGTCGGGTCGGTCCACGAAGAATGGGCCACCGAGAGCAGGCCGGGCGACGTCTTCCTGCTCGGCACCCACTCCTGGCGGATCCGCCGGGTAGAACCCGGGACCGTTCGGGTGATCGACGCGCACGGCGCGCCGCCGTCGGTGCCGTTCTGGCAGGGCGAGGCCCCGGGGCGCACGAGGGAGCTTTCCGAGGAGGTCTCGGCGCTGCGCCAGGCCATCGCGGACCGGGAGCCGGGCGAGGCGCGCCGGTGGCTGGAAGCCGAGTGCGGGATCGGCCAGGCGGCGGCCGACACCATCATCGCGTACCTGCGGGCGGGGCTGGCCGCGCTCGGGGCGCTGCCCACGGTGAACGCCATCATCCTGGAGCGGTTCTTCGACGAGGCCGGCGGGATGCAGCTGGTCGGGCATGCGCCGTTCGGTTCCCGGGTGAACCGGGCGTTCGGGCTGGCGCTGCGCAAACGGTTCTGTGTGACGTTCGACTTCGAGCTCCAGGCGGCGGCCAGCGATAACGCGATCCTGCTCTCGCTCGGGCCGCAGCACAGCTTCCCGCTGGACCGGGTGCCGAAGTTCCTGGCGTCGAAGACGGTGGAACAGGTGGTACGGCAGGCGGTCCTCACCTCGCCGCTGTTCCAGGCCCGCTGGCGGTGGAACCTCAACACCTCGCTGACCGTGCTGCGGAGGCGGGGCGGCCGCAAGAACCCGCCCGCGATCCAGCGGATGGAGGCCGACGACCTGATGGCGGCGGTGTTCCCGACGCTGGCCGCGTGCCAGGAGAACGTGGCACCCGGCCCGATCGAGATCCCCGATCACCCGCTGGTCCGCCAGACGCTGGAGGACTGCCTGCACGAGGCGATGGACATCGACGGGCTGCGTGAGGTGGTGGCCGGGATCGAGGCGGGCCGGATCACCGTGATCACGCGGGATACCACCGAGCCTTCGGTGCTCGCGCACGAGATCTTGAACGGGATGCCGTACACGTTCCTGGACGACGAGACCGAGGCCGCGAACCGGCGCAGCAGGCAGGTGCGGCTCCCCCGCGGGCTGCCGGTGGAGGCGCGCGACCTGGCGCGGCTCGACCCGGCCGCGATCGAGCGGGTCACCGAGCAGGTCCGGCCGCAGCCGCGTGACGCCGACGAGTTGCACGACCTGCTGATGGGGCTGGTCGTGGCCCGTCCCGACCCGGCCTGGCTGACCTGGTTCGACGAGCTGGTCTCGGCCCGCCGGGCGGTCGTCGTGGCGACCGGCACCGGGCCGATGTGGGCCGCAGTAGAACGCCGGCCGGCGGTGGAGGCATTGTTCCCCGGGGCGGCGGTCGAGCCTGACCACCCGTGCCCGCCCGGAGCCACGGCCTTCGACGAGGACACCGCGGTCGCCGCGTCGCTGCGCGGGCACCTCGACTGCCTGGGCCCATCGACGGTCAACGACCTGGCCGCCGTGACTGGCTTGCGGGAATCTTTGCTGCTCAGGGGTTTGGCCACGATCGAAGCTGAAGGCTTTGCACTTCGCGGCCGGTTCACCGGTCCCGATGCGGCGGAGGAGTTCTGCGCCCGGCGGCTGCTCACCCGGATCCACGCCTACTCCCGGGAGCGCCGGCGGCGGGCGGTGGAGCCGGTCAACGCCCGCGACTTCATGCGGTTCCTGCTGCGCTGGCAGCACGTCGCGGAAGGGACCAGGCGCGAGGGCCGGTTCGGCGTCCTGGCCGTGATCGAGCAGTTGCAGGGCTTTGAGCTCGCGGCCGGTGCCTGGGAGCACGCGGTGCTGGCGGCCCGGGTCG
>JASHVM010000714.1:0-3763 GCA_030044595.1 Streptosporangiaceae bacterium | reverse complement strand
CCGCGCCGCCCGCGCCGTCCCCGGCGATCAGGTCGGCCAGGTTCTTCGCGAACTGATCGACCAGCTTGCCGCCGACTTCCACCATCACGCCCCGGCCGAACTGGGCCGGCCGACCGGTCACGTTCATCGTCGTATGCATGGTGACTTGGGTGCCGTCCCCCGACGGCGCCAGCGACGCCCGGACGGAGGCGGAGGCGGTGCCCGCGCCGCGGGTTTCCTTGCCGGAAGCTTCCACCACCACCGTGTGCGCGTCGGGGTCGCGCTCGGTGAATTTCGCCGTTCCGCGGTAGGTCAGCGAAACCGGGCCGACCTTGACCTTGATGCGCCCGTTGACTACATCGCCGTCGACTTCGTCGACGGTCGCGCCGGGCATGCAGGGCGCGATTCGTTTCACGTCAAGCAGAACATCCCAGGCCTGATCGGGCGGAACGGGCACGGTAAAGGAGTTGTCGAGCTCCATGCTCATCGGCGGGTCACCTTCTCTGGCTGGATTCGATCAGTGAATTATGCCCGCTATCGCACGGGGTCAGCAAAATCGCGGCGGCCGCGGCCGCCAGCAAAAACGCGCGGCCGGGCGGGCCACCCGTCAAAACGGGCCACCCGACCCGGCCGCGCGGCAAACGTCACGACACCCCGGCGGCTCCAGCCAGCGCCCGCCGGGTGAGCACCCGGGCCAGGTGCCGCCGGTAGTCGGCGGCCGCGCGCAGGTCGTCCGGCGGTTCGGTGCCCTCGTCCGCGTGCTCGGCGGCAGCCGCCAGCCCTTCGCGCGACACCTCCGCCCCCGCGGCCGCGGCCTCGGCGGCGCGCGCCCGTATCGGGACCGTGCCCATGTTGGTGAGCCCGACCCGGGCCTCGGCGATGTGACCGTCCTCGCGCCGGGCCAGCGCGGCCACGCCGACGATGGCCCAGGCCTGCACGGTCGGCTGGAACTTCTCGTACCGGAACCCCCAGCCCGCGCCGAGCTTGGGCACCCGCACCGCGGTCAGGATCTCGCCCGGCGCCAGCGCGGTGGTGAGGTAGTCGACGAAGAAGTCGCCCGGGGCGATTTCCCGCTCCCCGCCAGGCCCGGTCGCCATCAGCGTGCCGTCCAGCGCGAAGATCACGGCTGGCAGGTCGCCGGCCGGGTCGGCGTGCGCGAGCGACCCGCCGATGGTGGCGCGGTGCCGGACGGCCGGATCGGCCACCGTGCCGGCCGCCTCGGCGATCAGCCCGCAGTGCTCGCGGATGAGCGGGTCGCGCGTCAGCGAGTACATCGTGGTCATCGCGCCGATCACCAGCGCGTCGCCGACGTCCCGGACGCCGGTGAGCTCGCCGAGCCCGCCGATGTCCACCAGCAGGCTGGGATAGGCGAGCCTCAGCCGCAGCAGCGGCAGCAGGCTCTGCCCGCCCGCGATCACCTTGGCGTCGTCGCCGCCGTCGGCCAGCGCCCGGACCGCCTCGGACAGCGACCCGGATCGCTGGTACTCGAACTGCGCGGGAATCATTGCGCGCCTCCCCTCGCCTCGTTGATGGCTCGCCAGACCCGTTGCGCGGTGCACGGCATCTCGATGTCCGTGACGCCGAGCGGCCGCACCGCGTCGATGATCGCGTCGACCACCGCCGGCGTGGAGGCGATCGTCCCGGCCTCGCCGACGCCCTTGACGCCGAGCGGGTTGCTGGTGGCCGGGGTCTGCGTCCGGTCGAGCACGAACGTGGGCAGGTCGGCGGCCGAAGGAATCAGGTAATCCGCCAGCGTCGTGGTCAGCAGGTTGCCGTCTGCGTCGTAGGCGGCCTCCTCGTACAGCGCCTGCGCGATGCCCTGCGCGACGCCGCCGTGGACCTGGCCCTCCACGATGACCGGGTTCACCACCACGCCCACGTCGTCCACCGCCACGTAGGAACGGATCTTCACCTGCCCGGTCTCGGTGTCCACGTCCACCGCGCACAGGTGCGTGCCGTGCGGGAACGAGAAGTTGTCCGGGTCGTAGGTGGACTCCGAGTCCAGCGACGGTTCGACGCCGTCCGGCAGGTTGTGCGCCGCGAACGTGGCCAGCGAGATCTCGCCGATCGTGCGCCCCTGGTCCGGGTCGCCGCGCACCGACCACCGTCCCGGCGTCCACTCCAGGTCCTCGGGCGAGACCTCCAGCAGGCCCGCCGCGATCACCTTGGCCTTGCCGATCACCTTCTCGCAGGCGCCGACCAGGGCGATGCCGCCGACCGCCAGCGAACGCGACCCGTAGGTGTCCATGCCCTTGGGCGCCACCTGGGTGTCGCCGTGCAGCACCCGGATGTCGTCGAACGGCACGCCGAGCTGGTCCGCGACGATCTGGCTCCAGGCCGTCTCGTGTCCCTGGCCGTGCGCGCTCGACCCGGTGACCACCTCGACCTTCCCGGTGGGCAGCATCCGGATCGCGGCGTGCTCCCAGCCGCCCGCGCCGTACGCGAGCTGGCCGAGGACCCGCGACGGGGCCAGCCCGCACATCTCGGTGAAGGTCGAGATGCCGATCCCGAGCTGGACCGGGTCGCCGGACTCGCGCCGGGCGGCCTGCTCCTTGCGCAGGTCGTCGTAGCCGAACAGCTCGACCGCCTTCGCCGTGGCCGCCTCGTAGTTGCCGCTGTCGTAGGTCAGCCCGGCGATCGTGGTGTACGGGAACTCCTCGTGCGTGATCCAGTTCCGCTGCCGGAGCGCCAGCGGGTCCATGCCGAGTTCGGCCGCCAGGTCGTCCATCGCGTGCTCGATCGCGAACGTCGCCTCGGGCCGTCCCGCGCCCCGGTAGGCGTCGGTGGGGGTCTTCGTGGTGAACACGCCCGTGCACTTGAACGAGTAGGCGTCCATCTTGTAGATCGCGTTGAACATGAACGCGCCGAGCAGCGGGATGCCGGGCGTGACCAGCATCAGGTACGCGCCCATGTCGGCCAGCAGGTCCACGGACAGGCCGCGCAGCCGGCCGTCGCGATCGGCCGCCACCCGGATCCGCTGGATCTGGTCGCGGCCGTGGTGCACGGCCAGGTTGCCCTCGCTGCGCGATTCGGTCCACTTCACCGGCCTGCCGAGCTTCCGGGCGAGCAGCACGGCCAGGAAGTCCTCGGCGGTGGCCTGGAGCTTGGACCCGAACCCGCCGCCGACATCCGGCGCGACCACCCGGATGTTCTGCTCCGGGATGCCGAGGACCGCGGCCAGCAGGAACCGCAGCACGTGCGGGATCTGGGTGGCGGACCACAGCGTGAACTCGTCGCCCACCTGCTCGCACACGGTGGCGCGCGGTTCCATCGCGCAGGGGATCAGCCGCTGCTGCCGGTAGGTCCGCTCGAGCACCACCGGCGCGTCGCGGAACGCCGCGTCCAGGTCGCCGTTGGCGAAGACCCACTCGAAGGACTTGTTGCCCTCCTCGTGCACCTTCGGCGACCCGTCGGCCAGCGCCGCCTCCATGTCCAGCACGGCGGGCAGCGGCTCGTAGTCGACGTCGACCCGCTCCAGGGCGTCCGCCGCGGCGTACCGGCCGCGGGCGACCACGCAGGCCACGATCTCGCCGACGTAGCGCACCTCGTCCACCGCCATCGGCGGGTGCGCCGGGATGACGATGTCCGGGGTCACCGGCCAGGCGCAGGGCAGGCTGCCCTGCTCGGCGGCGAAGTCCGCGCCGGAGAACGCGGCGATGACGCCGGGCGCGCCGAGGGCGCCGGAAACGTCCACCGACCTGATCCGCGCGTGCGCCATCGGGCTGCGCAAGTACGCGACGTGCACCATCCCCGGCAGCTGGATGTTGTCGGTCCACATGGTCTG
>JASHVM010000713.1:0-8258 GCA_030044595.1 Streptosporangiaceae bacterium | reverse complement strand
CAGCGCATGCCGGGCGCGCGGTAGTTGATGACCGTGACGATCATGTTGAAGCCGGCCAGGATCATCGAGATGCCCATCAGGCCGAACGCGACGAAGTACGCGTCCATGCCCTGCGTGGCCTGCGTGGCCAGCGGCTCGTAGCCGGTCCAGCCGGTGGGGAACCCGCCCATCAGGACGGCGGACAACAAGATCACGTATGCGGCCGGGGTGAGCCAGAAGCCGAGCGCCTCCAGCCGCGGGAACGCGACCCGCTTCGAGCCAATGAGCAGCGGGCCGAAGTACTGGCCGAACGGCCCCAGGATGACCGAGGACATCATCATCATCATCATCGTGCCGTGCTCGCCGACCACCATCAGGTACTGTTCGGGGCCGATGATGTGGTAGGTCGGCGACAGCAGCTCGGTCCTGATGGCCATCGCGAACAGTCCGCCGGTGAGGAAGTACCCGATCATCCCGAACAGGTACTGGATCCCCACCACCTTGTGGTCGAGCGTGTACCTGAAGTACTTGGCCAGGCCGGGGTCTTCCGCGCCGTACAGCCTGGGCTCCTCGGGCAGCGGCCTGCCCACCATCAGCCCGAGCAGGTCGTTGAACACGCCGAGCCCGGCCAGCCAGCCAATTATCCCGAAGACGTACCCGAGCACGATCGCCACGTCGTTCGTGTCGGCCAGGGCACTGCGGGCGTACCCGCCGCCGAGGAAGTTGCCGAGCCAGTGACCCAAGAAGTAGCCGATCACGGCGCCGATGACGCCGGTGTGCACGCCCGGGCGCAGCCACCAGGGCCGCCCGGCGGCCGGGACCTCGGGACCACGGCCCGTGGGTTCTGCTCGCTCAGGCTGGACCTCGATAGCCATCCGTCACTCCTTCGCCGACGTCATGGCGGACAGAACGTGCGCCGCACTCTGCGGCGGGAAGCGCCTCATGGCTGCACCGGGTTGCTGGGTCCGTAGAAGTAGCCCGCGGCACCGGTGACGCCGACTATCTTGACCAGGTTCTTGCCGAGCTGCGGGATCACGGTCGGGTCGTAGGTCAACGCGAACGGAGGCAGCGCGGCAAGCACCCCGGATGCCTGCTCCTTGGCCCGCACGCCGGTGGCCCAGGTCTCGAACCCGGACTGGGTCATGACCTGCCCGGAGTTGTACATGGCGCCGTGCCAGATGCCGCACAGCTCGTTGCACCGGACCTCGAACCCGCCGAGCGCTTCCGGCGTGGTGAAGGCCACGTTGTCCACCATCGGGTTGGCGTCGGCCTTCACGCCGAGCTTGTAGGCCCAGAAGCTGTGGATCACGTCCAACGACGTGACGTGGAACTCAACCGGCGTGTTGATCGGCAGGTCCAGCACCGTCGATTCGAACCCGCCGAACTGCGGGTACCGGTAGGTCCACACCCACTGCTGGCCGATCACCTGGACCTGCAGGATGTGGTTGTTACCGGGAGTCCAGGTGGCCGAGTTGGTCCCGGCCAGCGTCCAGATCGGCGACGGGCCCTCGCCGGCGCCCGCGCCGGCCGGCCCGATGAGCTCGACCGTGCCGAACACCGCCAGGAACAGCACTATCGCCGAGGTTCCGATGATCCAGGTCGCCTGGACGGCGGTGTTGCCGTGGATCGGGGCGCCGTCGCTGTCGTCGCCGGGCTTGGCCCGCCAGACCACGATCGCGTAGATGAAGTAGAGCACCACGCCGATGACGACCGGAGCGCCGGCCACCGCCAGCACCGCGATGTCGAACTGCTGGTGCCTGGCCGAGCTCGACATGTCGCCGGGCGGCAGGTGGGGCTTCCAGGCGAACCAGATGACCAGGCTGGCGGCGAGGGACAGGATGAGCCAGATGAAGAACAAGCGCCAGCCGTGCGGCGGCTCAGCCTTGGCGTCTCCGCCGACTTCCGCTGGGGTGTCGGCCGCTGTCATGTCGCGTCCACGTACATGAAGCCCGTCATCCAGCCGAGGGTCTGCATCGGACCGCCGTTACCGTGGAGGAATCCGCCGCCGCACGGGATGAGGCACTGCCAGCGGTACGGGCCGGTCTGGGCCGGAGACATGAAGCTGAACGTCTCCAGCGAGTACGCGCCACCCGAGGTGGGCGTGCACGGCGACGAGCTACACAGGTTGTTCACCGAGTTCTCCGCGTTGGGCGAGGCGACCGGCACGAACACCCCCAGGTCCGGGATGGCGAACGTGTGCCCCACGTTGCAGTCCGACCACGAGTTGATCAATCCCGTCGTCTTCGGTCCCCCGATGGGATGGTTGTTCTTGTCGAACTGCTGCACGGTCACGGTGTCGCCAAGGGTGCCCTGGACCTTGCTCCAGTAATTGTTCCGCAGCGGCGTGCAGCCGTCGTAGCCGTAGATGGTTACGTCAACCCTCGTGTTGGCCGGCACCGAGAACAGCGTCGTGTGGATCCACTGCTTGCTCGTCGGGTCCTGGGTGTAATAACTCACCCAGTCCGGCCTGGTCGCGGTGTTGTTCTGCGGGTCTTCCTGAAGAACCACGTGGACCGTGCCGCGGGAGGCGGCGTAGTGAACAGTGGTCAGCTGGGTTGTCGCCGAGCCTATGTAGTAGTAGGCAACGAACACCCCCAACCCGACCACGAGGAGGAAGGCCACGATCAAAGCCGCCGCTCGGGCAGGCACGGACACTCGATCACCACCTCGCTTCTTCTGAGCGCAAGGCTGAACGCAGGGGACCGGCCGTGCGGTAGACGTCGCGGCCCAGCCGGTTTGATGCCTGCTCGGGTCGATCATCGAATCGACCGGTGGCCCGAGGCAACCTCTGTGATCTCAGATGACCAAATTGTCATGTCTCCGCTTCGCCGGAGGCCGGCCAAGTTATGGTCCTGAACTGCGACGATGACTCACAGTGCGGGTACCTTACCGACCTTGAAGGCGGGGAACAACCGTTTGCAGCAGGGATCTGCCGTCACCGTGGCCCCGGCGGGCCGGAGCGGCCGGCGTCCGCGCTGCGGAAAACACCTTTATGATGGCGGCGGACCGGGCGGCCACCCAGTGCGGTACCCGTGGTCGGCCGGCCCTGGAGGAACCGATGACGGCAGCACCGACCGGGGACGGACCCAGGCGGCTTTCGGGCTGGCCAGTGCTGCGCACTCCGCGGTGGATGCTCGCGGGGGCTGGGGTACTGGTCGTCGGGATGACGCTGGTTGCGATCCCCCATCATCCGTCCACCTCCGAGCGCGCATCCGACCTGCGCGGAGTAGTGCAGGAGATGAAGTCCGACATCGAATCGTGCGCCGGCGGCGTCAGCGAGTCGCTGACCGCGCTGCAGGAGATCCAGTCCGGGGCCAGCCATGACACCAAGACCGCGGTCAGCATCGCCGTCACGGGCGCGGCGAACTGCTCCCCGGCTAACAGCATGCCCATGGACGACCTCGTCCAGTACCAGGTCCCCGAGTCGCTGTTCTCGTTCCATCTGGACACGACCGTGAACGATCTGGTCACCTGGGGGTTCCCGGACGCCCAGCGGGTGCAGACCGACGTCGCCACGCTGCTGCTCGCGCGCACGCCGTCAGCGGTCCGCCTCGCCACCGCGCAGCTGCACCGTGATCAGCGCGTGCTCGACGGGGAGCGCGCCACGATCGACGGCATGATCGACGCGGCCAGTAAGTCGCTGTCCGCCGACGTGGCGCCTCCGGGCCTGCCCGGCTGAGAGCCGCTGGCCAGGATCGGGTCAGGCGCAGCCCCGGGTGCGGCGCCAGCCCCGGTTGACGCGTCTGTCAGGCCTGGTGACGCGGCGCGGGAGTCGCGCGCCGGTCTTCCCCAGCCCCGGACGCGGGGATACGGCGTCGCGTCGGCGGGTTCCGCGGGCGCGGCATCGTCTTTCGTCCAGGCGAGCAACGCCACGGCGATGACCGGGATGAACGAGGCGGCGGCCACGGCCCACATCACGAAGGCCGTGATCTCCTGGTCATCGACCGGGGTCAGGTGACCGCCCGGCGGGTCGTAGGCGGGCACCACGGGATGGCCCGCGAATCCCAGTAGGTAGGCGGCCACCCAGATGGACCACATGGCCAGCGTCGCGATCAGCCCGCGCTGCGCACGCGTGAGCCGCGGCTCGAGCGGCGGCGAGGTCACCAGCTCTAGCCAGAGCCCGATTCCGGCGGCGCACAGCGTGATCGCCTCCGCCGCGACCAGGGCGGGGTGGCGGGCCAGCGCGTCGAGAATGGGCAGCAGCCTCCAGAACAGGCAGATCACGACCCACGCGATCAGGTAACCCAGCGCCCAGATGATCTGCGGCCGACGCCGCCGTGCACCGGCCAGCCGGTCGACGAGACGGGCCTCGCCGGTTGACAGGCGAAGGGTGCGCCAGGGCGCTCCAAGCACGATGAGGGCCGGGCCGGCCATGGCGAACACGCAGAACTGGATCGACTCGACGAACAGGTACCGCCGCGCGAGAACGCCGATCGGCGGCACCAGGCACGCCACGATGAGCACGGCTCCGGCCGCCGCCAGCCAGCGGCGTGACCCGCGTCGGGGCGGTGACGGGTCCGCGTTATCGCGCAGCTTCGCTTCCATGAGACGACAAGCTAACCCAGGGCTCCGCTTGAAGGCCAGGGGTGGCCCGATGCCGCCAGGTAAGAATTGCAACCGATTGTGTGACAGGGCCGTAACAATGCCCGCCACCCTGACCTGCCGCTTGACCCGAGCCCGGTATCACGGGCACGATCGCCTTTGGGGAGGACTGTACTGCTCTGGCCCCGTCGCGGAAGGCCTGCCGCCCGAGGCCGCACGACACGGACCGAGGTAGCGGGCATATGTCGCACGACGGAGCGGCGCGGACTGCGGTAAACCCGGGGCCGGACCGGACCGCGAAACGCATCCTCATCGTCGATGACGAACCCCAGATCCGCTCCTTCATCGGCCGGGCTCTGACCGCCGCCGGGTACGTGACGGAGTTCGCGAGCACCGGAGCGACGGGGCTGCGGCAGGCGCTGGCCGATCACTTCGACCTGATCATCCTCGACCTGGTCATGCCGGACCTGGAGGGCCGGGAGTTCCTGGATCGCCTGCTGAGCGACCGGCAGGACCAGGCGGTCATCGTGCTGTCCTGCCTGGCCGATGTGGCGACCAAGGTCGGCTGCCTGGAGCGGGGCGCCCAGGACTACCTGACCAAGCCCTTCTCGCTGGCCGAGCTCCTGGCCCGGGTCAGGCTGCGCGTGGACGCGCATCCCCGCGAGGACGCGGCTCGGCCCAACGCGGCCCCGGCAGGCGGCGAGGTGATCGCGGCCGGAGGGCTGGTCCTGGACGTCGGGCGGCTCGTCGCGGACATCGGGAACGGCCCGGTGCCGCTGACGCGGCTCGAATTCCTGCTGCTCAGGGAGCTGACCGAACACGCAGGCCAGTCGGTATCCAAGGGAACGCTGCTCGCTACCGTGTGGGGCTACGACTTCGACCCCGGCTCCAACGTGGTCGACGTATGCGTGCGGCGCTTGCGGTCGAAGCTGGGCTTCGACCTGATCAAGACGATTCGCGGTGAAGGCTATCAGCTCGCCGACTACTGACGACGGGAGCGCCGACCGCATCTCCGGGCTCGGCCGGTCCGCCGTCAGGCTGAGCAGGTCCGCCATCGGGCTCAGCTGGCCGTTCCGGCCCGGGTTGCTCGACGCCGCGTGGGCGGTCTTCTCCGCGATCAACCTGATCCTCCTGCTGGCCTATCCCGGCTGGGAGGCAATCCCCTTCCACTTGATCTGGATCAGCTTCACGCTGCTGTACGGGTTCCGCATCTGGGCGCTCGGACCCACGCTCTGGGTGCTGGGCCTGGTCATGGCGGCGACCGCCGCGGGTACCGGCCTGGCCGTCGTCCGCGGCTCAGAACCGGCCGCCGAGCTGAGCGAGGTCCCGCTGATGGCGGCCCTGTTCGTCGCTGTGGCCTGGCACGCGCGGCGTAAGCTGGCCGCCGAGCAGGAGTCCCGCCTGGTCGGTGAGCAGAACGCCCGGCTGCTCACCATGCAGCGCAGGTTCCTGCAGGACGCCTCGCATCAGCTCCGCACGCCGATCACCATCGCGATGGGGCACGCCGAACTGCTGGCCGGCGACCTGGCGGGCCGGCCGGAGGGGAACGACATCCAGGTGGTGCTCGGCGAGCTGAACCGGCTGCGCCGGATCGCGGAGCGGCTGCTGGTCATCGCGGCCGCCGAGGGCCCGGAGTTCCTGCGCCTCGAGCCGGTCGCGCTGGACACCTTCATCGTGGAAACCTTGCGCAGGTGGCGGCCTACCGTCAATCGCCGCTGGCAGCTCGGCCGGCTGGACAAGGCCACCGTGCAGGCGGACCGGGAGAGGCTGGGCCTGGCCATCGACGCGCTAATGGAGAACGCGGTGCGGCACACCGGTGACGGCGATGTCATAAGGTTGTCGGTCGTGGCGGGCGAATACGGCATGCCGGTCCGCGTGTTCGTGGCCGACGGCGGCCAGGGCATCCCGGCCGACCTGGTGCCGCACGTGTTCGACAGGTTCCGCAGTGGTGACGGCAACCACCCCAGCGGGACCGGCCTGGGACTGGCGCTGGTCCAGGCGGTAGCGCGCGCGCACGGCGGGGAGGTCCTGGTGCGCAGCCGCCCCGGCCGGGGCAGCGAGTTCGAGCTGCGGCTGCCCGGGCCTACGGGACCGCTGGCGCTCCCGTCGTCGGCGCCGATCCGGGCGGACGCCGCCGACGACGAACTCGCACGAAAGCCGTGACCGGTATGGGACAGCGGACGTGGGCGGGCGCCATCGGCGAGATGCGGCGAACGGCACGTACGCACAAGCTCGCCACCGGAATCGTCGCGCTGTGCGTCGCGGCGTCGCTGGTCGCAATCGTCCTGGTCGGCCTGGGCTCGGGCGCCGCGGGATCGGCCAAGCCGGCCGCCGACCCCGTGGCGCCGGCGTTCAGCCTCCCCGTACTCGGCCATTCCGGGCAGCGGGTCTCGCTCGCCGACTACCGCGGCAAACCGCTTATCTTGAACTTCTTCGCGTCCTGGTGCGACCCGTGCAAGCAGGAAACCCCGCTGCTAGCCAGCTTCTACCGATCCGAGCACGGCAAGGTCGCACTCGTCGGGCTGGACGAGAACGACGTCGTGGCCAACGCGCTGTCGTTCACCCGTGACCATGGCGTCACCTATCCGGTGGGCTGGGATCCCGGGATCATCGCCGCATCCGCCTACGGCGTCGCCGCGCTGCCGCAAACCTTTTTCCTCAACGCCAGGCACCAGGTCGTCGATCGCGTCTTCGGCGCGCTTACGCTCGCCGACATCCACCATGGCATCGCCCTGGCCACCGGAAACCGGTCAGCAAGCGCCGCCTAGCTGGCCGGCTTCCTCGACTTGCTGGCCAGGCCGGCCGCCCCAGTCAGGCCGTACACGGCGCCGCCGTGCCAAAGGCCGCTCAGCACCCCGTCGATCATTCCGCCGCCGGTGACGACCGACAGGACCAGCGCGACGGCGGCGCAGGCGATCGCGGGCAGGATGGCGAAGCGCCACGGGTGAGCCCTGGCCCAGCGGATGGCACGGCTCGGCTTGGCCCGCCACAGCGCACCGGCCGCGGCGACGACGAAGAACGCCACCGCGCCCAGCGCCAGCGACCCGCTCAGGGCGCCCACGCCGAAGCTGGCGTGGATGAGGTGCAGCCCCAGGTCAGCGACCGCGACGACCCCGCCGGTCGCCGCGGCGGCGGTCCACGGCGCCGACGACATGGCCGCGCCGGAAACCGACATCTCCTCGCGCCGGGAGAGATCCTGCTCATTGTGAGTCGGTGCGGACATCGAGTCCCTGCCCTTCAAGCACCACGTGCGATGTTCACGTCATATCGCGTCTTTGACGCAGCGTACCACGCTATTCGGGATAATCCACCCGCGGCGCGCGCGGGCACCGCGCAGGTGCGTGATTTGCCTCACGGCGGTGACTTACCCGGAGCCGGTGGCGGCGAGCACGGCGAGCAGGATGGTGGTGCAGGCGGCGATGATGTGCGCGGCGATGACGGGGATGGGTGGACGCCCGACGGGTGGCCGGTCATCCCCGCGCCCGGCCGCGGCTGCGGCGGTGACCGGGGAGGTGGCCGGGCTAGGGGAGGTGGCCGGGCTAGGGGAGGTGGCCGGGCTAGGGGAGGCGGTCGCGCTGGAGGCCGGGGTGAGGAAGACCAGGGCCATGCCCAGGCTCGCCACCGCGACCAGCAGCCCGCAGCCGACCCAGGCCAGGCCGGTGACGCCGGTGACCAGATAGATGATCCAGATCACCAGGCCGGTGAGGGCCAGCCCGAAGTGGGTGAAGTTCAGCACT
>JASHVM010000712.1:0-2539 GCA_030044595.1 Streptosporangiaceae bacterium | reverse complement strand
GCGTACGCGATGGCCTGCGGCGCGAGAGAGTCCGGCCGCTGGCCGGTCCGTTCCGCGACGAATTCGGCGATCACGTCACGCCAGGCGGCCAAGCGCAAGGTCGAGTGGGCCAGCAGCGCGGGGACCCGGAGGATGAGCTCCATCCGGCGCCGATGCCGGGGGATCTGGCTGGGCTCCACTTTGTTGAAGTCGACCAGTGCGACCCGGATCGCGTCCATGAGCTGGACATCGCGCGGGCACGCCTTGAGACGGGCTCGCATCCGCTCGAGCTCCTGGTCGAACGTGCCCCACGGGATGTCGTTCTTGGAAGGGAAATAGCGAAAGAACGTCCGGCGGCCGATGCCCGCGGCCGCCGCGATGTCCTCGACCGTGGTCTGCTCGAATCCGTTCGCTGCGAATAGCTCGAAAGCGACCTGCTCCAGCTCGTTTTGGGAGGTAACGCGCCTGCGCCCCGGCTGGCCGCCCCGGTCAGGCCGCCCGCCCGCGAGAGCATCCGGCAGCCGCTGGCTGCCGCGGTCCTGCTGCCCGCCCGGGGAAGCGTCCGGTGGCGTGGTTATCACCGTCCCCAATGGTCACGACCGGCCATTGGCAATATTACGTCCTGCCGCCACGGTCCCCCGGGAGCCCGGCAGCGGTCCGTAACCTTGATCTATGGCACTCGGTGCCGTTACGATGGCGCCCAGTGCCACGACGCAGGAGGTTCTCATGGGTGAACACCTGGCGGTTCTGCCGACCGCCGACGATCAGTCCGAGGCAGAGCCGCTCGTCGACGGTGAGCTGCTGGTCGAGGAAGTCTCGATCGACGGCATGTGCGGTGTCTACTGAGCTAACTCCCGAAGTCAGCGCGGCCTTCGACCTGGACCGCCCCTGGCGTCTCGACGAGCGCGCAGCGGTCCGGCCGGAGCCGTTCGGTGCCATGCTCTACCACTTCGGCACCCGAAACCTCTCGTTCGTTAAGAGCCGAGTGCTCCTGGACGTACTTCGCTACCTTGCGGAGCAGCCCACCGCCCGTGCCGCGTGCGCCGCCGCAGGCGTAACCGGGAGCGAGCTCCAGACCTATCGGCGTGCGCTAGCCGTTCTGGCCGGCTCGGACATGATTGTCCCTGGCCATCCGCCTGCGGATAGGCGCACGGCCCAGCCGGTATCGCCGCCGGCGTTCCGTAGGGCTGCCGGCGAAGATGCCGGCCCGGCCGGGTGTGGTCCGGATACGGGCCGAGCTTCTACCGACCGCCTGACCGACCTGTTCGAGCGCGGCCTGACGTCTCCCATCTGCCTGACCTGGGAGCTCACCTACGCCTGCAACCTGGCGTGCGTGCACTGCCTGTCCAGTTCAGGGCGCAGGGACCCGCGGGAGCTCAACACCGCCGAATGCAAGGCGGTCATCGACACGCTCCAGCGCATGCAGGTGTTCTACGTGAACATCGGCGGCGGCGAGCCGACCGTGCGCCCGGACTTCTGGGAACTGCTGGACTACTCGACCGCCCATCAGGTCGGCGTCAAGTTCTCCACCAACGGGGTCAGGCTCGATGCCCCCGCCGCGCGCAGGCTGGCCGCCAGCGATTACGTTGACGTGCAGATCTCGCTGGACGGGGCCACGGCCGAGGTCAACGACGCGGTCCGGGGCGCCGGGTCGTATGAGACGGCCGTGCGGGCGATGGCCAACCTGGCCACCGCGGGGTTCCGCGGCTTCAAGGTGTCGGTGGTAGTCACCCGGCACAACATCTCCCAGCTGGACGCGCTAGCCAGGCTCGCCGACGATCACGGCGCGCAGCTCCGGCTGACCAGGCTCCGCCCGTCCGGGCGCGGCGCCGACGTGTGGCCCGAGCTGCACCCGACCGGCGCGCAGCAGCGCGAGCTCTATCACTGGCTGGCCGCCCACGGCGAGCAGGTGCTCACCGGCGACTCGTTCTTTCACCTGTCGCCGTACGGCAAGCCGCTGCCCGGGCTCAATATGTGCGGGGCGGGACGCGTGGTCTGCCTCGTCGACCCGGTGGGGGACGTGTACGCCTGTCCGTTCGCCATCCACCAGAACTTCCTGGCCGGCAATGTCCGGCAGCCGGGCGGTTTCGAAGCGATATGGCGGGCATCCCGGCTCTTCGCCGGGTTGCGCCAGCCGCAGAACGGGGGAGCCTGCCGTTCGTGCGGGTCCTTCGACTCATGCCGCGGCGGCTGCATGGCGGCCAAGTTCTTCACCGGCCTGCCACTGGACGGACCCGACCCGGAATGCGTGCGGGGCCACGGCGAGGCGGCGCTCGCGGCGGCCGGGGATGCCGGAGCGAGGACCCGGCCCCTCCCGTCAGCCGACCACTCGCACCGCCGGGTCATGGTAACCATCGGCCGCCGGCCACCACCGCGCAGCTGCGACGAGAGCCCGCTGGCCGGGTTCGTCGCCCAGTAGACCGTGGTCCGCCCGCCCCGAGCCGCGGGTCCCCTCGGCCCGGGGCCAGCAGACGAGCTCGCTCCCGCGGGACTCTGCCTGCGCCCGGACCCGAGTTCGCGCACGCTCGCAGGCGGAACGGTGCTCGTTGGCGGTTCCCCC
>JASHVM010000711.1:0-6760 GCA_030044595.1 Streptosporangiaceae bacterium | reverse complement strand
ATTAACAGAGTCTTATGCTCGAGCGCGGCTCGCTTCCCTGGCGCAGCCGTGCGGATGACATGGGAGGGTCCGCGTGGATAAGGCAACCGTGCAGCCTGACCCGCGCGGACCCGGTAACCCCAAGGACCACGACCAGCATCCCAGCGGTTACCAGGCCGGCGCGTGACCGTCGACTGGCCGCGCTTGCGTGCCGCCGCGCTCGCCGCGGCCGGTCGAGCCTACGCGCCCTACTCCGGGCTGCGGGTCGGTGCGGCGGCCCAGGTTTCCGACGGGCGGATCGTGGTCGGCTGCAACGTGGAGAACGCCTCGTACGGCCTGACCCTGTGCGCCGAGTGCGGCCTGGTCAGCGCGCTTCACGCCGCCGGGCCGGCGCAGGCCTCCGGCCCCCCGCCCGCCTTGGTGGCCGTCAGCGTGGTGGCCGGCGACGGGGAGCCGCTGCTGCCCTGCGGCCGCTGCCGCCAGCTGCTGCTCGAGGCCGGCGGCGGCGACCTGCTGGTCGACACCGCTCAGGGCCCGGTCGAGCTGAAGGCCCTACTCCCCGCCGCGTTCACCAGCGCAGACCTGTCCGGCCGAAGGGAGCCTCGGTGACCGACGCGGTCACCTTGATCAGGACCAAGCGGGACGGGTACCGTCTCGCCGACGATGACATTACCTGGCTGTTCGAGGCTTACGCCAAAGGCGAGGTGGCGGACGAGCAGATGTCCGCGCTGCTGATGGCGATCTACTTCCAGGGCCTCGACGCCGCCGAGCTCAGGACGTGGACCGCGGCGATGATCGCCTCCGGCGACCGCCTCGACCTGTCCTCGATCGGCAGGCCGACCGTGGACAAGCACTCGACCGGCGGGGTGGGGGACAAGGTCAGCCTGATCCTCGCGCCGCTGGTGGCCAGCTGCGGCGCCGCCGTCCCGCAACTGTCCGGCCGCGGCCTCGGCCATACCGGCGGCACGCTGGACAAGCTCGAGTCGATCCCGGGGTTCCGCACCGCGCTGACCCCGCGGGAAACCCTCGACGTGCTGGCCGAGACCGGCTGCGTGATCTGCGCCGCGGGCTCCGGCCTCGCGCCGGCCGACCGCAGGCTGTACGCGCTGCGGGACGTGACCGCGACGGTCGAGTCCATCCCGCTGATCGCCAGCTCGATCATGTCGAAGAAGATCGCCGAAGGGACCAGCGCGCTCGTCCTGGACGTCAAGGTGGGCATCGGCGCCTTCATGGGAAGCCTCGGCAGGGCGCGCGAACTGGCCGAGGAGATGGTCGCCCTCGGCGAGGAACACCAGGTGCGCACCCGGGCCCTGCTGACGGCGATGGACGCCCCGCTTGGCCGCGCGGTGGGCAACGCCGTGGAGGTGGAGGAATCGGTGGCCGCGCTCAGAGGCGACGGGCCGTCCGACCTGATGCGGGTAACGCTCGCGCTGGCCGAGCAGATGCTCGCGCTCGCGGGCATCGAGGCCGACCCGGCGGCCGCCCTCGCCGACGGCCGCGCCTACCGCACGTTCCGGGCCATGGTCAGCGCGCAGGGCGGCGACCCGGACGCGCCGCTCCCGCGGGCGGCGCACGTCATCCAGGCCCTGCCCGCGCCGGCCGACGGCTGGCTGGCCGACTTGGATGCCCTCAAGGTGGGGACGGCGGCGTGGCGGCTCGGCGCGGGTCGGGCCAGGAAGGAAGACCGGGTCAGCGCGACGGCCGGCGTGATCTGCCTGGCCAAGCCGGGCGACCGGGTCCGGGCCGGGCAGCCGCTGGTTGAGCTGCGTACCGACCAGCCCGAACGCTTCGGCCCGGCGCTGGCCGCCCTCGAGGGCGCGATCGCGGTCACCGAGCAGAACCCCCGGGCGGCGCTCTCCCCGGTCATCGAGCGCATCCCCGCCGCATAGCACAATGGTCAAATGCCGACACTTGCTGAGATCCGGGCCGCCCCGAAGGTCCTGCTGCACGACCACCTGGACGGCGGCCTGCGCCCGCAGACCATCCTCGAGCTGGCCCGCGAGACGGGCTACACCGACCTGCCCGGGGACAACGCCGAAGAGCTGACGCAACGGCTGACCGAGGGCGCGCACCGCGGTCACCTCGAGGTCTACCTGGATGCGTTCCGGCACACGGTCGCGGTCATGCAGACCCCCGACGCGCTGCGGCGGGTGGCCGCGGAATGCGCCGAGGACCTGGCCGCCGACGGCGTCGTCTACGCCGAAGTCCGGTTCGCGCCGGAACTGCACACCGAGCGCGGGCTGGGCCTGGACGAGGTGGTCGAGGCGGTGCTCGACGGGTTCCGGATGGGCGGCGCGGGCCGCGGGATCACGGTGTACGCCCTGCTCACCGCCATGCGCACGGCGGCCAGGTCGCTCGAGATAGCCGAACTCGCCGTCCGGCACAGGGACGAGGGCGTGGTCGGCTTCGACATCGCGGGCGCCGAGGCCGGCTGGCCCCCGAGCAGGCACCTGGATGCGTTCCAGTACATCAAGCGGGAGAACTTCCACTTCACGATCCACGCGGGCGAGGCGTTCGGGCTGCCGTCGATCTGGGAGGCCGTGCAGTGGTGCGGCACCGAGCGGCTCGGTCACGGCGTCCGCATCGCGGATGATATCCAGATCAGCCCGGAAGGCAATGTGCGGCTGGGCCGGCTGGCGGCCTACATCCGGGACCGCCGCATCCCGCTCGAGATGTGCCCGACCTCGAACGTCCAGACCGGCGCGGCCCCGTCGATCGCGCAGCATCCGATCCGGGTGCTCCGCCAGCTTCAGTTCCGCGTGACGGTGAACACCGACAACCGGCTGATGAGCCAGGTCACGCTCAGCTCGGAGTTCTACCGGCTGGCCGAGGAGTTCGGCTACGGCTGGCCGGACGTCGAGTGGCTGACCGTGAACGCGATGAAGAGCGCGTTCGCGGGCTTCGACGAGCGGCTCCGTCTCATCAACACGGTCATCAAGCCGGGTTTCGCCACCGCCCGCGCCATGAGCGACGCCGTCGTCCCGGTCAGTATGCTGGAAGCCCGCAACCCCGCTTAAGACCTTTTTTCCGAACGGACAGTGGTTCTACCGCGCATCACCTGCCACGCTTCCGGCCTAACGCACTACACGTGAGCGCCAGGATTCGGCATGATGGAAGCTGGCCACTGGTTCTGGTCATACGGGGTCAGGGAGGCCGATGACGATGCCGCAGCCGGGAGCCGAACCGCTGCGCCGATGGGACCCCGAGAACATCGGGCCGTACGTGATACTGGGCCGCCTCGGCGCCGGGGCGATGGGCCAGGTGTACCTGGGACGGTCGGCGGCCGGCCGGCTGGTCGCGGTGAAGACCATCAGGGTCGAGCTGGCCGAGGAGGCCGGGTTCCGCACTCGTTTCGCCCAGGAGGTGGCGGCCGCCCGCCGGGTGAGCGGGGCCTTTACCGCCGCCGTGGTCGAGGCCGACCCCGAAGCCGACGTACCCTGGCTGGCCACGGCGTACGTCCCGGCCCCTTCGCTGAGCCGGCTGGTCCAGGCCTGCGGCCCGCTGCCGGTCGGGACGGTCCGGTGGCTGGCCGCCGGCTGCGCCGAGGCGCTCGAGTCCATCCACGGCGCCGGGCTGGTGCACCGGGACCTGAAGCCGTCGAACGTGCTGATCGCGTCCGACGGGCCGCGGGTGATCGACTTCGGCGTGGCCCGGGCCACCGAGCGGATCGAGCTCACCACCTCGCGCGGAGCCGTGGGCACGCCCGCCTACATGGCGCCCGAGCAGGCCAGGGACGTCCACCAGGCGTCGGTGGCCAGCGACGTGTACTCGCTCGGCGCGACGCTGTTGTTCGCGGCGACCGGGCATCCGCCCTACCGCGGCGACACGGCGATGGACGTGCTGGCCCGGCTGGCGACCGAGGAACCCGACCTTTCCGGCCTGCCCGATGAGCTCACCGGGCTCATCGACGCCTGCCTGCAGCGCGTGCCGCGGATGCGCCCGACGTCGTCCGCGGTGCTGGCCCAGCTGGGGCAGTTCACCGAGGCCCGGACCCTGCGGGTGGGCCCCGCCGAGGAGCACTCCTACCTGCCCGAGGCGGCGATGGCGCTGATCGGGGATTACCAGCGGGTCCCCCAGCTCACCGCGGCCGGGGGCCACGGCCTGCCCGGCGACGATTTCAGCTCAGACGCCACGTCCGCCTCGTACACCGAGCTGCCCGCCTCCTACAAGCCGGCTCCCCGGCGTCGTCACGAGCGGGCCCGGTCGGACGACGCGGCGCCCGGCCGGCCTCTGCCTGGCTGGCGCCGGTGGATCAGGGCTCACCTGGCCTGGGTCGGCTGGGCCTCCGCCGGGGCGGTCCTGGTCGTGGTGGGAGTCGTCCTCGGCGCGTCGCTCAGCAGTTCGGGCAGCCCGGGCACGAGCCAGGCGCCGCCGCCGCCACCCCCGCCCCCCGGGACCGTGTGCGGTCACTCGGGCCAGGCCGGCCAAGGCCCGGGCCTGTGCATGGTGGACCGGAGCGAGGGCGACGCCAGCGCCGCGTTCGCCGTGCGCGGCAGCGGCTTCGCCCCGGGGACGACCGTGATGTTCACGCTGTCCGAGGTCGGGCCGCCGCCGGCGCAGAAGACCCTGCTCAGCACCACGTCGCCGTACCACGCGGTCGTCCGCGCGGACGGGACGTTCCAGGTCACGGTCAGCCAGCTCTACGCCGACCCGCTGCCGCTGGGGGAATTCACGGTCACCGCGGCCGGATCCGGTGCCAGCCAGGCCACCACGCAGTTCATCGTGATCCCGTCGGGTTCGCCGCCGGGCGGGTGATCACCCCTGGGTCCACCACAGGTCTTCCTGGCGGGAGCGCCACGCCGGATCGGCCAGCCGGCCCAGGTCGGCGGAGGTGATGATGCCGTGCTCGATCAAGATCCTTACCGCCACCTCGTCCGAGAGCCGGACGTCGGCATCGCCCCGTGAGGCCAGCCCGCGGTCGCTGATCTTCCGCCGCAGCACCTTGATGTGCTCGGCTACGCGTGCCGACAGCAGGTCGCGGAACTCGGCGTCGGTCTCGAACCGCTCGAGCTCGTGATACGCGCCGGTCACCTCCAGGGCACTGCGGGCGATTTCCGGCGTCCGCGGCAGCGGCGTTGTAGCGCTCGGGTCGAGCAGCCAGGGCCGGCACCACAGCAGCGCCACCAGGAAGAGCTTGGTCATCGGGTCGAGGTAGAGCGGCAGGACCGTGCCCTCTCCGTCCGGCTGAACCTCATCGCCGGTCCCGTCGGGCTGGCGCTGACCGGTGACCGTCACGGACAGCGGCTGCCCGTCGTCGAGCATCGCGCGCGAACCGACCAGGGCGGTTCCCGCGTGCAGCAGCCAGCCTCCGGCGGGCTCGCCGTCGTCCTCCAGCCGCGGCAGCCTGATCCGGTACCCCTCGCCCTCCACGTAGAGCGCGTGCGTGTGGCTGATGTTGGCGATCCACGCGCCGGCCGCCAGCGCGGCCACGATGCCCGCCCGCCGGGACAGCCCGCGCCCGGCCGCGATGGCCAGGTCCACCTCCGGCCCGCGGCCGAAGACCAGCTGGCTTCCCTCGGTGATCCGCACTTCCTCACCTGATGCCGTGCACACGTGCGCGCTCACGGCCATGACCGGGTCTCCGGGATATGGCGCAACATAGGCGTCCTGCCTGCGGTATGTCCGCATCGATGGCGGTCTGGCCAGTCAGTGTTCATTCGGGTGGGTCGCGTTATCGCAAATTTACATCCGGTCCTCGCCGGCCGCCCGGACCGGCCGTTCTACCGGCTCGTGCTGGCCACGGGGGACGACCCCCGACCCCCCGAAGGGCCGGTGCTCTTCAGTTGGTTCGCAATAACGCTCTCTGGGGCGGATTCTGATCGCCCGGCGCAGGCTGGACAAACCCCGGATTCGGGGATTCCCGCGCGCGGATTGTCCTGGTTAGCTACGAGCGGCAGGGTGCCGGGTTCTGCTGCGGTGGCACCGTCCGTCGCGGGTGCCGGGGGGGCGTAAACCCGCGGGCAGGGCGTGGCCGTGATGGTTAGCCGCGACAGGCCCGGCGCCCCGCCCGAGCGGCCGGCTAGATCTGGCCGAACAGGCGGTCGCCCGCGTCGCCCAGCCCGGGCACGATGTACCCCCGGTCGTTCAGCCGCTCGTCGACGGCCGCGGTGACCACGCGAACGCCCGCGCCGCCGTCGGCGAAGGTCTCCTCGACCCGCCGCAGGCCTTCGGGCGCGGCCAGCAGGCAGATCGCCGTCACCGACGCGGCACCGCGGCTGACGAGCATGGTGATGACCGTGGCGAGCGTGCCGCCGGTGGCCAGCATGGGGTCGAGGACGAACGTGTCCCGGTGGGTGAGGTCGGTGGGCAGCCGGTCCGCGTACGTGGACGCGACCAGCGACTCCTCGTCCCTGCGCAGCCCCACGAAGCCGACGTCGGCCATGGGCAGCAGCCGCGTCATGCCGTCCAGCATGCCGATGCCAGCCCGCAGCACGGGCACGATGAGCGGTTTCGGCCGGGCCAGCTTGACGCCTTGCGCGATGCCCACGGGCGTGTTGACCGACACGGGCTGTACCCGTATCTCGCGGGTCGCCTCGTAGGCGAGCAACGTCACCAGTTCAGCGGTCAGGCTGCGGAAGGTCGCAGTGTCGCTGGTGACGTCGCGCAGCGCGGTGAGCTTGTGGGTGACCAGGGGATGATCGACGACGAGCGTGCGCATAGCAAGCAAGTGTGGCAGGCCGAGGCGCCTGGGGCTACCGGTACCCAGCCTCAGCGTCGGGGCGAGCCATGGGCGTCCGCGCCGACGCGCGGGAGCGGGCCAGGTCCACCTCGATCCGGCGCG
>JASHVM010000710.1:0-24521 GCA_030044595.1 Streptosporangiaceae bacterium | reverse complement strand
CCCGGTTCGCCATGCTCTGAGTGCCCGAACTACGTATAGACGCTGCTCGCCCCTGGCGGATATGTCAATCCCTAAGGACGCATTCCGGCCCGCGCCGGGGGGGCCGGGCAAAGGAGCACAGCCATGACTGCACTGGTATGGGCCAACTTGCCGCTGGCCCTGTTCTTCCTGCTGGCCTGGGTAGGCATCCCGCTGCGGATGGTCTTCAAGCACCCGGACCTGCCGCCGGACCACTTCGAGGCGCACGCCTACCTCGCCGCCAAAGCGGCTTTGGCTGGGGCGGAGGAGCCAGAGCCCGGTGTCCTGGCCGTCGCTGGCCCACGATGATTGAGCGGTCCAGCTCGCCAACGGCAGCAGACTCCAGCGGCCCGGCAGGCCCCAAAAGCCCGCCAGAACACGTGCCCATGGCCCCGTTACCGATGCGCTGGATGTCGACGCGCTGCACATCTCGGCGGGAACGACACGGCCCGGGTCAGCCACGTGCGGCAGCCGCTCACCGGCTTGCGGGCCAGACCCGCGGCTCGTTGGAGGACAAGATGATCACCTGGCTGCTTGCCTTCGTTACCGGGCCAGTCGTGCTGGCCCTCTACCTCTGCCATCTCATCCGTGGCCCGCGACAGCGCCGCATGGGCTGGGAACAAGTCCGCCAATTGCAGATCCTCAGCAACATGGAACAGTACGAGAACGACACTGAACCACCTCGCCAAGGAGCGCCGGAATTTTAGCCACATCATCCGCTCACTGTTTTGCTAGCAAGACGGTCCGGGCTTGCTCGTCGTATCCGAGCGCGCGGTAGTAGGCGGCGAGTTGTTCGTAGGGCGGGGGCCTGGTAGCCGTCTATATCACGGCTAAGGATCTCCAGATGCTGGAGGTTCGGCAGGTACGGCTGAAGGGACGTATAGGTCAGTCCGTTGAGACGGAGGCGGCCTTGGATTGAAGTGACACCGATGGGCGGAAGTCCTTATATCCGTTCCCTAGAGATCTGACACCACCCCGGAAATCGCAAATAAATTCTACTCTAAATGACTCGCCCACCATTTAACCGAGATCGTCGTCCGGTGTCGATGGAAGCTGAATACTGACCAGGGCGCGAAAAACGTGATCGTCAAGTCGTATGACTTGCCCGGCCAGACTCCTCTGCGTGCCCGGCACACTATTCATCCGCCGGGGACCCCGCGCGCTCTGTAGTTGTGTGCTCGATGAGGTTCTCCGTCCGGTCAGCCGGTGTCCTCGGGGGCGCGGCGGCGGATGGGTTCCCGTCCCGGCGGCTGGCTGGGCGACGGGTCGGCCCGGATCACCTGGGTCGGACGGGCCTCCGGCTTGTCCGCTGAGAGCTGCACCTTCTCGCCGTAGTGCAGGACTTCTAGTGGCTCGCCGTCCGCTAGCGAGTACGTCACATCCGTGTCGGTTACCTCCACCCGCAGCCGCTGCCCGCGGATGAGGATCGTGAACGCGAGCCTGGACAGAGCCTGGGGGAGTCGCGGCGCGAAGGAGACTATGCCGTCCCGGTGCCGCAGCCCGCCGAAGCCGCCGACCACCGCGATCCAGGCTCCGGCCAGCGACGCGATATGCAGGCCGTCGCGGGTGTTGTGCGCCAGATCCCTGAGATCCATCAGGGCGGCCTCGCCGAGGTAATCGAAGGCTAGGTCTAGATGCCCGACCTCGGCGGCCATCACGGCCTGAGTACAGGCGGACAGCGAGGAGTCCCGCACGGTGAGCGGCTCGTAATAGTCGAAGTTCCTGGCCTTCTGCTCCGCGGTGAACGCGTCCGGGCACAAGTACATGGCCAGCACTAGGTCGGCCTGCTTCACCAGCTGCTTGCGGTACAGGTCGAAGTACGGGAAGTGCATCAGCAGCGGGTACTGGTCCGGGGGGGTGCCGGCGAAGTCCCAGACCTCATGGCCGGTGAACTCCTGGTCCTGCGGATTCACGCCGAGTGCCTCGTCGTAGGGGATGACCATCTCCTGCGCCGCGTCCCGCCAGCGACCAGACTCCTCCGCGTCGACGCCGAGTTCACGGGCGCGATCCGGGTACCGCGTCGCCGCGTCCGCCGCGGCCAGCAGGTTCTGCCGGGCCATCAGGTTGGTGTAGACGTTGTTGTCTACGACGGCGCTGTACTCGTCCGGCCCGGTGACCCCGTCGATGCGGAACCCCCCCTGGGCGTCATGGTGGCCGAGGGAATGCCACAGCCGGGCGGTGTGGGTCAGCAGGTCCATCCCGGGGCCCCGGTCGAACGCCGTGTCGCCGGTGGCGTCGACATACCGGATCACCGCGTCGGCGATGTCGGCGCTGATGTGGAAGGCGGCCGTACCGGCGGGCCAGTACCCGGAGCACTCCTGGCCGTTGATCGTCCGCCACGGGAACAGCGCGCCCTTCAGTCCGTGCTGGGCGGCCCGCTCGATGGCCAGCGGAAGCGTATAGTGCCGCCAGCGCAGCGCGTGGGCGGCCGCGTCCGGGGCCGTTAGGGTAAGCACCGGCAGCACGAAGGTTTCGGTGTCCCAGAACGCGTGCCCGTCGTAACCGGGTCCTGTTAGGCCCTTAGCGGGGATTGCCTTGGTATAGGCGCGAGCGCCGGCCTGCAGCACGTGGAACAGCGCGAAGCGTACCGCTTGCTGAACCTCGGTATCCCCGTCGATCTCGACGTCGGCGCGGCCCCAGAAGTCGTCAAGGTACGCGCGCTGTTCGGTGAGCAGCCCCTCCCAGCCGGCCTGTCGGGCCGCGGTGAGTGCCGCCCAGGCCTGATCACGGACTGCCGTCAGCGACCGCTCGCCCGACGAGCCGTACGCGACGAACTTGACGACGCGCAGCTTCTGGCCTGGCTCCAGCGTCGTGGCCGCGGTGACCAGGCCTCCGTCCGGAAACACCCTGGATTCGACCAGCACCCCGGGCGGGCCGTCGATCAGGTGATCCATGGCTGCGGCCATCTTCTGGCCGGACAACCGGGTGGAGTGCGTGAGCACGACGGCCGTCCCGTCGGCATTCTGGTAATCGCCCACGAGCGGATTCTCGAGCACCGCGGCCGCGCGGGGATCCGCGCTGGCCGGCCCAGGCTGCTTCTCGTTCGCCACCAGCTCGGACTGCAGCGCGAACCGCGCCGGGATGGTAAGCGGCTCCACCTCATAACAGATGGCGGCTACTGATCGCTGGCTGAGCGATACCAGCCGGGTGGAGGAGACGCGGATCCGCTTTCCGGCCGACGATACCCACTCGGCACGGCGGTTCAACACCCCGGCACGGAAGTCAAGAAGTCGCTCGTGCGAGCGCAGCTCCCCGTAGCGGACGTCGAACGGCTCGTCGTCGACGAACAGGCGGATCAGCTTGCCGTTGGTCACGTTGATGACCGACTGCCCGGTCTCCGGGTAACCGTAGGCGATCTCGGCGTACGGCAGTGGGCGCACCTCGTAGACCCCGTTGAGATAGCTTCCCGGCAGCCCGTGCGGCTCGCCCTCATCCAGGTTGCCGCGCCAGCCGACGTAACCGTTGGCCAGCGCGAACAGCGACTCAGACTGCGCCAGCTTGTCCAGGTCCAGGTAGGTCTCTCTGAGTACCCATGGCTCGATCGCGTACGCGCCCTGTGTTGTCATCGCTGCCCCATTAGCTCGGCGAGGCCGGTCACCATCTGGGTGAGCGCGCCGTCCGGGTCAAAGAGGCATCCGCGCACGTCACCTGGGAGACCAAGCACGCCTCAACGGTACGAGCGCCGATTCACCATGCCTAGATTCGTACCCAGGAGTTCACCCGATGTTGGCCGAAAGGGTCGTCATTTACGCCGCATCTTCAGCCCGCTTTACCCGACCGATAACGGCAGCATTACTGGCCGTACTGGAAACTCGCCTTACGGTGTCATTCCATAGCCAGGCCAGGGACGATCGATGTCCGCGGCCCGGCCCTGGCCGGGATTAACCGGCGCTGTCCCGATATCGACTCAGACAAACGGGTCCAGTCCCGGATCCCTGTTTCCGTTAAAGGGCTCTTGTATTCCTCGCTACCGGTGTTCCTTGCGCCCTTCCAGCAACGTTCGCATCACCTGTACGGGACGCCCGGGGCCAACACCGCAGAGCCGGTTCTTCATTGGATGTTCGCAGGTGGTCTTCGCCTACCACCGCTACCCCTGGCTCATCCACCCGCTCGTCTACCGGCGGCATGGACACGACGGTTTCCACGTCCGCGGTCACAAGGGGGAGGGCACCACTACGACGCCGTTCGACATGGTTACGTGAACCACCTGGACCGGCGCGACATCGTTGGGGATGGCCCGTTCGTCGACGACGGTCATGTCCAGCAGCACGATGATGCCGCCGTTGAAGGCGCCACCGGCCCGTGTATCTCCAGCGGGTGGACCAGCATGCGCATGCCACGGGGCGGGCGTCCGCTGGTGATCGCGAAGAGTACCCCTCGGTCGTGTAGTTGCTCGATCGCCTCGACCGCACGTGGTGTGACCATTTTGACCTTGGTGACCACGGTGCCGTCCACGTCCGCCGGGACCGCCGCGATCGTCTGGGGCGTCGAAATAGAAGCGTCGGCCATTTTCGCACCAACTTTCAGCGACGGGACCCTGGGTCGTGTGAAGTCCGTCATTCTTGCCTGGCGTCGGGATATCCGCCCAGGTAATGTTTTCAACATGAACTGACGTTTTTCTGAGGTAACGGTGATATCTTCATTAACTCGGCGATAACTTGACTTAGCGGTTTGGCAAAGCCGATCCAGCCTCGGCCATCTTTCCGATGCGAGCCTGTCCGGGAAAGATCATGGTTGAGATAGCCGCAAGTTCCAGGACAGTCTGCGCAGGAATAAGTAAACGGTAGTGGCGTATGAGGCGAGATTTAGGGGTGGCAAGCCCGCTAGTCCCCCGCAAGCATCGGCGTTATGTAGCCGAGCCCAGCACGCGGAGGGCCGCCACGTAGGCCTGCCGTAGTGCAGATCTCTGCCTCCAGCACAGACAAGGAGCGTCCAGATGATTGTCGACTGTGCTCATTATCAGAACGGCCAGCGGACTCATGATGGCGTGATGCCGCTCGGGCAGGCGACGGCCCGGTGCGCCCAAGGGGGCTTCGTGTGGCTGGGACTGTTCGAGCCGGGCGAGGAAGAGCTGGCGAAGGTGCGCGAGACTTTCGGCCTGCATGAACTGGCGGTGGAGGACGCGCTGATCCTGCACCGGCACCCGAAGATCGTGAGTTACGACGACGAAGTGCAGCTGGTCGTCATGCGGACCGCACGCTATGACGAGGACACCGAAGAGGTCGACTTCGGTGAGGTCAGCGCACTTTTCGCGCCAACCTTCGTCATCACCGTACGGCAGGGCGTGGCGAGCGGCCTGCACGAGGCCAGACAGCGGCTGGAGAAGCGGCCGGACCTGCTCGCACTGGGCAGTTCATCGGCGCTCTGGGCGACCATGGACGAGGTCGTGGACAACTACGCGCCCGTCGTTCTCGCGGTCGAACGCGACGTCGACGAGATCGAGGAAACGGTGTTCTCGGGCGCGGTCGCGCCGACCGAGCGGATCTATTCGCTGCGCCGCGAGGCCACTGGCTTCTACCGGGCCGTCCATCCGCTGCTTGCGGTCATCTCGGCGGTCGAGCGCACCACAGCCCCGCCCGAGCTGCGGCCCTACCTGCGCGACGTCCGCGACCACCTGCTGCTGGTCGACGAGGGGATCGCCGACCAGCGTGACCTGCTGCGTACCGTGCTGGAGGCCAACATGGCGGTGATCTCCGTCGAGCAGACGAGGGTCAGTGTCCAGCAGAACCGCACTATCGAGCAGCTCACGATTCTCGCAACGGTCTTCCTGCCGCTAACGTTCATCACCGGGTTCTTCGGCCAGAACTTCGACTGGATGGTCAACCACATCAACACCCTTCCCGGGTTCCTCGTCTACGGCATCGGCAGTCTCGTCGTGGCGTTGGTGCTGTTGCTCTCATGGCTGAGGCTCCGCATGCCGCGCACGGACACCAGTACCGCTGTCGGCGAAGCCGCCGGCCAAGGTGCCGCCAGCCCGGCCGTCAGTCGGCGGGGCTCACCAGCTCGCGATCGCTGATCACCACTGCCCGGCCCGCTCAGCCCGTCCGGCTGCTGACGTAGCCCTGGGCGGGAAGTACCCCGGCAACATTGGCGATTTTGGCCATCATGGACACCGAGGATGACTCGGCGGTGACCGGCGCACGGTAACGGCCTGCTTACCTGGCCGTTGCCGGGCCAGGCGTACCGTCTGTCTGGCCCGGCCTTAGTGCTGCCAGAGCAGTCTCCCGGCTTGGTGAACAGGGTCCGGATCAGCTCATTCGTGAGGCCCGAGGTAACTCCAAGCAGACGGGAACCGGCCGACACCGATGGTGCGGCAGACCTTCTGGGCGGCCATGCTGACGGCTTCGGTGAACGTCGGAAAGGCGAATTGCACCTCGGCGAGTTGCTCAACGCTCATGCCCGCACGCATGGCGGTGGCAACGACCTGGACGATCTCGGCCGAGTAATTGCCGAACACGTGAGCGCCGAGGATCGCGTGGCTGTGCTGGTCGGCGATCAGCTTGCAGAAGCCTTCTGGATGCCCGTCGGCCACGGCCCGGAGCAGGTCATCGTACCAGGCGATGCCCACCGCGATGTCATGACCGCCGACGGCCAAGTCCTCGGTCAAGCCGACCGAGCCGTACTCCGGGTCGGTGAAGCTCCCGGTGGCCACCACATCGTGACCAGGCTTCCGGGTGGGGCCATGGACGGCGTTCCAGGCCGCAATGCGGCCCTCCACCCGGGCGCTCTGGACGAGCTTGGAGCGGCCGTTGACGTCGCCGACAGCGAAGATGTGGGAGACGTTGGTCCGTAGGTAGTCATCGACCGGGATGGCTCGCGGGTTGCTGGTGACTCCGGCGGCATCAAGATCCAGGTCCTGCAGGTTGGCGGGCCAGCCGACCGCGGCGAAGACGGCCTCCGCCGTTGCGTGCTCTGCTGGGCCGCCGCGGTTGAAGTGGATCGTGACCCGCTCGCCGTCGCGTTCGAGGGCCTGGACCGTCGCGCCCGTATTGACCTCGATGCCCTTGGCCTCGAACGCCTGGCCCAGCGCGGCGGAGACGCTGGCATCGGCGGTGGGCACCAGGCGGGGACCGGCTTCGATAAGCCGGACATCAGCGCCCAGATCGGCGAAGATCGAGGCCATCTGGCACCCGGTGTCGGCTCCGCCGATGACTGTGACGTATCCCGGTAGGGCCTTGAGGGTCCAGATATCCTCATAGGTCAGCGCTAGCTCGCCGCCTGGGACCGGCAGCGCGGCCGCGCGGCAGCCGACCGCGATGAGGACGTGGTCTCCGCGCCAGCTGCGGCCGTTATCGGCCAGCACGGCGTGCGGGCTAGTGAACCGGACGGGCCCAAGGTCCCCGACCAGGTCGATCCCCTGGCGGCGGAGGAGGCCGGCCATGTCCTTCTTGTCGTGGGCGTAGCGGGCGACCCGGGCGCAATTGGCCAGGACAGTGCCCATGTTCGGTACTGGCCGGGGGCCTTCTAGGCCGAACATCTCCCACGAGGACCAGTCCCGTGCCAGCCGGGCGGCACGGGCCAGGGTGCGGACCGGCGCCGGCCCGCGGTTCAGGTTGGTTCCCCCGACCTGCTCGGCTTCCAGCAGCGTGACGTCGGCGCCTAGCTCCCTCGCCTGCAGCGCGGCCGTGACGCCTGCTGGCCCGGCGCCCACGATCAGCAACCTCATGGCGCCTCCGTGCAGCCGCCTATGGTTATGACCCGCATTCTGTCTTCCCGGGGCAACTATCGACTGGCCTGCCGGTAAATAACCAGCGGCTGACAGGTAGCGGAATTGGTATCCCTTTGGCTCCCGTCCTCCGCGGCTGTCCAGGGCACGCTGATGCCGTTGGATGTGGTAGCGCTGGCCACCGCGTGGGCTGGCGCCGCTCTGCGCCTAGCCCGGGGTATTGTCCCTCGTGAATCGGTTTCGGATGTTCTGGGTATCTCCTCAGCGATCTTGGCGATCGTTCCGGTGGCGGCGGCGGACGTATGATGTTGGCGCCGCTCGGTTGCGGAGACCGGTGGCTTTCTGGCCGGTGCGGTTGGCGGCACATCGATGAGAAAGCCCTGGGCTGGTGGCCACGCAGACGCTGAATAACCTGCCCGCGCAGGTGTCGAGCTTCGTTGGCCGCGATCGGGAGCTGGCCGAGGTAAGCGCCCTGGTGGGCGGCTGGCGGCTGGTCACGCTGACTGGTGCGGGCGGGGCGGGCAAGACCCGGCTGGCCCTGCAGGTGGCGGCTGGGCTGGCCGATGGTGTCGGGGACGGGGTGTGGTTCGCCGATCTGGGCCAGCTGTCCGACCCGGATCTGGTGGCAGTGGCGGTGGCGGATGTTCTGGGCGTCCGCCAGGAGCCGGGCCGCCCGGTGCTGGGCACGCTGGTGACGGCGGTGGGCGGGCGGAGCCTGCTAGTGCTTTTGGACAACTGCGAGCACGTCATCGGCGCCTGCGCCAAGCTGGCCGACGCACTGCTGCGGGGCTGTGCGAACCTGGCGCTGCTGGCAACCAGCCGCGAGCCGCTGGGCATCGACGGGGAGCGGGTGTACAGGGTGCCGTCGATGGGTACCCCGGGCGACGGCGATGACCCTGGGGCGATCCGGGCGGCCGAGGCGGTGCGGCTGTTCGAAGACCGCGCGGCCGCGCAGGGGGTGGCGCTGGGCTGGGACGGGCCGGCCGCGCGGGTGGCCGGGCGGATCTGCCGGCGGCTGGATGGCATCCCGCTGGCCATCGAGCTGGCCGCGGCCCGCCTGCGGGTGCTGTCGGCAGCCGAACTGGACGCCCGGCTGGATGAGCGGTTCGGCATCTTGACCGGCGGGTCGCGGGCCGCGATGCCGCGGCAGCAGACGCTGCGGGCCATGGTGGACTGGTCCTGGGAGCTGCTGACCGGCGCCGAACGGGCGGTGCTGGCCCGGCTGTCGACCTTCGCCGGGGGGTTTGGCCTGGCCGCGGCCGGGGCGGTGGCCGCAGGTCCGGACGTGCCCGCCGCCGAGGTCCCCAGGCACCTGGGGGCGCTGGTGGACAAGAGCCTGGTGCAGTTCGGTGATACCGGTGCCGGGCCGGGCCGGTACCGGCTGCTGGAAACCGTCCGCCAGTACGCGGCCGGCCAGCTGGATACCCACGGCCCGGCAGCGGTGAACCAAGCCCAGGCTTCGCACCGCGATTATTACCTGGCCCTGGCCGAGGTGGCGGCTCCGCAGCTCATGGCCGCCGAACAGGCCGCCTGGCTGGACCGGCTCGATGCCGAGCTGGGCAACCTGCGCGCGGCGATCGCCTTCAGCCTCACCCAGCCAGATCCCGAACAAGGCCTGCGGCTGGTCGCCTCCCTGCGGGTGTTCTGGCTGGCCCGCGGACATGCCGCCGAAGCGGCCGACGCGCTCCAGGCACTGCTGGACACGCCGGCCGCCCAGCAGGCGACGCTGCCCCGTGCCCGGGCATTGTCCGTAGCGGCCAACCTCATCGAGCGGGCGGGCAGCTACGCCGCCGCCGAGGCTTACTGCCAACAGGCGCTGGCGATTGCCCGTGCCGCCGGGGACGACCACCTGGTCGCCGAACTGTTGCACGAGCGGGCCTGGGTCCGGCTGCGCCAGGGGCAGTCCGGCACCGCGCTGCCGCTCATCGAGTCGGGTCTCAGCCTAGCCCGCCGTCTCCAGGACGCCCGTCTCACGGCCGCAATGCTGTCCGCCCGGTCGCACGCGCTGGACTACGAAGGCGACCACGCGGGCGCGGCCCTCGACGCTGCCGAGTCTCTCCAGCTCTGCCGACGGACGGGTGACCAGCGTGCGGTGGGCATCATGCTCGGGGATCTCGGAAACATCGAGCTGTCGGCGGGCGAGCTGGACTCCGCCCGCCGCCACTTGCATGAGTCGCTCGGCATCTTCCGCGCGCTCAACGAGCACTACGGCATCGTCGGGGAGACTTTCAACCTTGGCCTGGCTGAGTACCTCGGCGGCTTTCCGGACGCGGCCGAGCGACTGTTCGCGGAATCACTCGACCTGTCCCGGCGCATGGGAATGAGGGCGAATGTGGCCTACGCGCTGATCGGCCTAGCCTTGGCCGGCCACGGCGGGGCCGACCCTGGTTGGTCCGCCCAGCTGCACGGCGCGGCCGATCAGGCCCTAGCGGACTTGGGTCACGCCCTCGAGCCCCTGGAAGCCCGGCTGGCCGGCCTCGACCGCCAGCGCCTGCGCGCCGCGATGGGCGCCGAAACCTTCGATGCCGAATACGCCGCGGGCCGTGCCCTCGACCTGACGCAGGTGCTGGCCAAGGCCGGGCGTAAGGACACGGCGGCCTTGCAGGGCCGAGCGGCCGGTTTGCGCGGGCCTGCGCCGGTGCTGACGCCTCGCGAGCTCGACGTGCTCAAGCTCGTCGCGCAGGGATTCAGCAACGCCGACATCGCCCGGCGGCTTTTCCTGAGCGAGCACACAGTCCACCGGCACCTGGCCAACATCCTGCGCAAGCTGAACCTCTCCTCCCGGGCGGCGGCCGCGGCCTGGGGCGTGCGCACCGGGCTGGTCTGAGCCTGGCCCGATCGGGCCATCTGTCGCGGCGGCATCAGGTTGGCCCCAACGGGCGAAGCGACGGCATGCCGACCGGCCGCATCCTCGGAACCAGTGGCTACCTGTGCTGGGCGCCAGCGGTACCTGCCGCGCACCCCGCCGATACCGGCAGGGCCTGGTGCCGGGCCTGCCTCTGGACGAAAGGAATTCCCCATGCCCGCTGCAGTTCGCGCTGCCGCTCCTGAGCCGGTGACCCAAGCGGCCAGCCCGCTGTCCCGGCCCGCCCTGCCGGCCAGCGTCCGGACCGGTGCCGGGCTCCGGGCGGTGCGGCTCAGCCCGCCCCGGTTGCGGACCGCCAACGGCCACGACCGGGATGAACGCAGTGCCAGCTGGCTTGAACTGTTCTTCGACCTGGTGTTCGCCGGCGCGGTCGGCCAGCTGGCCGGCGCGCTCCAAGACCATCCTGCCCTGGGCGGGTTGGCCCGGTTCGCGATGCTGTTCACCCCGATCTGGTGGCTGTGGGTGATGTTCACCTTCTACGCCGACCGGCACGAGTCTGAAGACACTGCGCACCGCGCGGCGTTCCTGTCCGCGATGCTGCTGTGCGTCGCGCTGGCGGCCAGCGGGCCGCGCGCGCTGTCCGGCGAAACCGCTGGGTTCGTCATCGCCTTCTGCTGCCTGCGCGGGCTGCAGCTGGCCCTGTACGCCCGGGCGTGGCACTATCTACCAGCTACAAGGTCCTTGTACGGCCGCTATTTGGTGTTCTTCGGATGCGGCGGAATCCTGTGGCTGGCCTCGCTCGCGGTGGGCGGTTCGCTACGGTACGCGTTCTGGGCCGCTGCGCTGCTCACCGACGCGGCCGGGGCCCTGGCAATGCTGGCGCCCGGCCGCTGGGTCCCGCTCAACCCCTCCCACCTAGCCGACCGGTTCCAGCTATTCGTGCTGATCGTGCTCGGCGAGTCGGTCGCCCGGCTGATCAGCGCCGCCACCCTGCGGCCCTGGAGTCTTCCGCTCGCCGTCGTGCTCGCCGCGGCGCTGCTCACGCTCGCCGCGCTGTGGTGGGCGTGGCTGACCGCTGCAGACCGCCAGGCCCTCGACGGGCCCAGGTCCATCGCCCGATTCACCGCGGCCAACCTGCCCATCGTGGCGGGCATCGCCGCGGCCAGCGCCGGGATGCATATCGCGATCCTGGCCGCCCACGGCGGCGGCACCATCGGCGACGGGCCCAGGGCGGGGCTCTACGGTGGCGTCAGCGTCTACCTGCTGGCCAGCGCCTCGCTCCCCTCCCGCCGCATGACCGCGCGGACCCGGGCGTGGCGGATAGCAACCGCGCTGGCCGCCCTCGGCCTGGTCTTCATGGGCGCCATCGTGGTACCGGTCTTCCTGGTGCCCGCCCTCACAGCCGTCCTCGTCCTCGGCCTGGCAGCCGAGGCGCGCCACCACTCACCCCGCCGCGCTACGGGCGCGGCGCGGAAACCCAGGTCAATGCCAGCTACCCGGCGGGAATTCACCGGGCTCGCCCGAGGGAGCAACCATGCCCGCTGTCCTGGCTAGGCCGGCCGCACCGATGGTCATCCACGCCAGTCCCGGCTGCGGCGCGGCCCCGAAGGATCCGACGCTGGCGTCGGCGTGGCAGGCGGTGGCGAGCACCGCGATCGGCGACGAGCTGCTCGAATGGCCCCCGGATGTGTTCGCTCTGACTGAGGTGATCCTGCAGCGCTCGGAGGCGTACCGCTTCGCGCTGTCCCCGCCCGTCGGCTTGACGTGGCCACCTGCCAGCTTTCCGGACTGGCCCGATGCGGTCACCGCCGCGGCCCGGCGGTGGAGCTCCTGGGCCGAGAACCGGAACCACGCGATCCCGGGCCTGCTGGCCCAGGAGTGGGCAGTCCTCCGCGAACGGGCCGAGAACCCGCTCGACGATCTCACCCAGGCTCGCGACTGGCGACTGTGCCAGGCGCTGCTGACCCTGCATGCGATCGCAGACGAGGCCTGCGCCGGCCTGGGAAGCGCCTCGGGCGCCTCCAGTGCCGATGGTCTGCTTTACCGGGCTCGTGCCCGGGAGTTGCTGGCCAGGACCGGCTCCGTGGCGCGAGTGCCAGCGCACCTGGTCCGGGTGCTGCCCAAAATCCGCACCCCCCCGGCCGGCAGCTCGGTGCGCGCGCTGTCCCGGAATGCCTGCCTGCTCGTTCCCGGTGTGGAGGCCCGGTGGTACAAAGCGCCCCCCCGCGGCCTGGGCGCGCAGCCTTCCGGCGAGCGGGTGAACTACCTGCTCCTGCCGTGGCCAATGCGGATACGAGCATCAGACTTCCGGCCGGTGCGGGACCGCTGCAGCGGCTGGCCAACGACCCCTTCGGCTTCTTCGAATTCGCGCCCTCCGAACGGCTCGACCTGGACCTGGCGGACCGGGTGCTGGCCGCGGCCCGGGAAGAAGCCGGCGCCGTCGATGTCGTCGTCCTGCCGGAAAGCGCGGTCGAGGACGCCGAGATCGATGACCTGGAGATGCTACTGGCCCGTCACGGAGTGACCGGGCTGATCACCGGAATCCGGGAGCGCCCGCAGCCGGGGCAGTTCCCGCGCAACTGGGTGCACGTCGGCGTGTCCGCCGGCGGCCAGTGGATGCATATCCGCCAGAGCAAGCACCACCGGTGGTCGCTGGATGACACGCAAATCCGCCAATACCACCTGGACCGCGCGTTGCACCCGCACGCCCGCTGGTGGGAGGCGATCGAGGTGCCCCCCCGGTCAGTCCAGTTCGTCGAGTTCGGCGATGGGGTCACGCTCGCCTCACTGGTGTGCGAGGACCTCGCGCAGACCGACGACGTGGCCAGCGTCATCCGCTCCGTCGGCCCGACGATCGTCGTGACCCCCCTGCTCGACGGCCCCCAGCTCAGCTCCCGGTGGGCAGCCCGGTATGCCAGCGTACTGGCCGACGATCCCGGCTCGGCGGTGCTGACGCTTACCTCTTTCGGCATGACGCAGCGCTCCGGGCTGCCCGGGCAGAACCCCTCGCCGGTGGTCGCCCTGTGGAAGAGCCCCGGCCAGCAGACACGCGAGATCTCGCTTGAGCCCGGCGCACAAGGCATCTTGCTATCGGCGAGCATCGCCCGGGCGCCCCGGCGCAGCTTCGATGGCCGCCGGCCGGGCGACAGCGGCAGAGAATTCTCCGGCGTGAGCTTCCAGCAAGTCACGGCCGCCAGCGTCGGCACCGGGTCACGGAATTCACTAACAAGCTCACCGTCCCGGCCCAGGCTGGCAGCCGAGGAAGTCACGATCCTGGCGTCGTGGGCGCAGGCGGCGGGCGAAGCGCTGACGTTCGGGGCCGAGCGTATCGGGGCGGTGGTTGCCGACGCCCGAGCAGGCGCCCCGTGGAGAGCCGAACTCGGGATTCGCCAACCCTCCCCGCCGTTGCAACACAGCATCAGCGGCATGTTCCATGCCTTTTACCCAGGCACCGCGGCGAGCGGTGACCCGGCCGCGCTGGGTGCCCGACGCCGCCGGCGCCGAGATCTCCCCCTGGGACCACGACGGCGCCGTGTGGGCAGTGGCGTTCAGCCCAGACGGGCCTGGGTAGCTACCAGCAGCAGCGATCGCAGCCCGGCTCTGGATAGTTGACCATGATGAGCTGATCCATCACGTAGATCGCCGCCTGGCCCGAAACCCTTACGCAGCAAGAATCGCGTCGCTCTTGCCGGACGAGCGATACCAGATGCCGCGAGCTGACCTTGGGTAACGACCCGCTGATCGCGGCGGCTGCGGCTTGCTCCTCCACATCGAACGGAGGTGGAGCCACCGTCAACGTCGCGGTCCCGCCGAGGCTGTTTCGGGTGATATCTGGTGGGGCCGCGGGCGCTGGCGGAGGTGGGGAGCGGGCGGCTGGGGTGGGCGGGTATCGCGTGTCAGGCGATACCCGGGGCAAACTACAGCGCGTGACGGAAACCATTCTCCTTTCCGCCTGGCCGATTTCGGCCCTGTGGCAAGACAGCTGCCGAGTCGGCGGCCATATGTGCAGGTTCTGGGTCCCGGAGCTGCAGCGGTCGGCTATTCGCGACGGGCCGGTGTAGCCCGAGCGGGCTACTGGCGTGGCGGGTACGGGCCAAGAGCTGGGGCGTGGGGACACCGCCGCGACCGGCGAGCTGCTCGCCCTGCTCGACGCCCGCCCGCCCGGGCACCTGGCCCCGATGCTGCGGGCCGAACGCGACCTGGCCCGCGCCCGCCTGGACGCCGGCGACGGCCCGGACGCCGCCGAGGCCCTCGTCGTGGCGGTCAGCGGCCTGCGCGAGCTGAGCACCCCCTACCACCTCGCCCACGGCCTGCTCGACGACGCCAGCTACCTCGCCCGCCTCGGCGATCCTGACGCCGCAGCGCTGGCCATCGACGAAGCTCGCGCCATCGGCCAGCGCCTGCTGCCAGCCCCTGCTCGACCGGGCCACAGAATGACACCCTCAATATCCGGCGCGCAGACCTTAGGCCACCGCCTTGGCGAAGAACCTGGATCGCCTAACCCCATATCGTCTCGATCCGCACACCTTCGCCAACCCCTTCGGCCAGCCAGGTTCATCGGCACCTTCGCCCCCGACCTGTACATCCAGTACGTCCGTGACCTGGCCGGCTCCCCGTCGATGACAACGGGCAGCTCAACCCCGCCGGCATCGGCCAGACCATGGCCAGATACGCCAGTCAAGTGATCAGGTAACCCCGCGGTCGGAGCTGACCGCACGCTGGACTTAGAACAGCGCTCCCCGACCCGGCCAGGCGCCAGGCGCGCCCTAGAGCAGCAGCACGAAGCGACAGCGGCCGTGCTCCCTGTCCGTATCCTGATCAGCGGTAAACCCGGCCGAGGCCAGCAGCGACGCGCCCGCTGCGCCTCCTGTCACGCACGCCTGCACCTGCTCGAAGCCGTCGGCCCTTAGCCATGTGAGCGCGCCGGTGAGAAGTCGGCGGCCGAAGCCGCGTCCGCGCAAGCAGACGCCAACGCCGATCCCGGTCAGCTGCGCAGTCCGAGTCGGCCATTGAAGGCGGAAGGCGACGGCCGCGACCGGCGGCGCCGTCAGCGGCAGCGTGAGGTCGCTGAGGACGAGCACCCGGTGGTGCCGCATCAGATCAGCTACCTCCCGCTCGTCGAGGGGGACATCCCGCAGCAGCACCGCAACGTCCCGCTCCCCGGCCAGCGCCGCCGGCCTCACCAGCAGCGGGGGCGCGTCCGGCCTGCGATCTCCCTCGGTGTCCACCCGGCCAGAGTCACCGAGGCGACTTGGCCGCGGCTTGGCTGCCAAGCCAAGTCAACGTAGCGGTGAACGACAAGCCGCTGTGCAGACCCTAGTGCCTGTAGCAGCGATGTCCTGGCCCCCCAATGCCCAGGGCGGCACGTGACCAGCACGAACGGAAAGGATCTGACATGTCTGCCTCCTCAATACTGACCCACCGGTCTACCCGGCCTAAGCACAGCCTGGACGGCAAGGTCGTGCTCCCGGGAGACGATGGCTTCGACAGCGCGCGGCGGGCCTGGAACCTGGCCGTTGACCAGCGCCCGGCCGCGGTCGCCTTCCCCGAGTCCGCTGCCGACGTGGCGGCCGCCGTCCGGTACGCGACCGGGCGCGGCCTGCGGATCGCTGCCCAGGGCACCGGCCACAACGCCCGGCCGCTCGGGCCGCTGGCCGACACGGTACTGGTGCGGACCGACAAGATGCGCGGCATCCAGATCGACCCGGAGACCCGGACCGCCCGATCCGAGGCGGGTGCGGTCTGGATCGACGTCGTGCAGGCCGCGGCCGCCCACGGGCTGGCCGCGCTGGCCGGCTCCTCACCCGACGTCGGCGTGACCGGCTACACCCTGGGCGGCGGGTTGAGCTTCCTGGGCCGCAAGTACGGCCTGGCGGCCAGCAACGTGACCGCGGCCGAGGTGGTGACCGCGGACGGTCGGCTGGTCCGCGCCGACGCCGGGCACGAGCCCGACCTGTTCTGGGCGCTGCGCGGCGGAGGCGGCAGCTTCGGGATCGTCACCGCGCTAGAATTCCGGCTGTTTCCGCACACCCGGGCCTACGCCGGGACCCTGTGGTACCCGATCGAGCGCGCCGCCGAGGTGCTGCACGCCTGGGCCGAGCTGACCCGGGGACCGGTCCCGGACGAGCTCACCACCATCGGTCGGCTCCTCAACTTCCCGCCGGTCCCGCAGATCCCCGAACCGGTCCGCGGCCGCTCGTTCGTGATCGTGGAGGCTTGCCACGCCGGCGACCCGGCCCACGCGGACCGCCTGCTGGCCCCGCTGCGCGCGCTCGGCCCGGTCGACGACACCATCACCAACGTCCCCATGCCCGCGCTCAGCCACCTGCACATGGACCCCGAGCAGCCCGTGCCCGGGGCAGGCGACGGGATGATGACCGGCCCGCTGCCCGCCGAGGCGATCGACGCGCTCGCCGCCGCCGCCGGCCCTGGCGCGGCGTTCCCGCTGCTATCGGTGGAGGTGCGCCACCTAGGCGGCGAGTTCACCCGCTCCCGCCCCGGCAACGGCGCACTGGCCAGCCTCGACGCCAGCTACGCGGTGTTCGCCGTGTCGATGACCCCGGTCCCCGAACTGGTAGCCCCGGTCATGGCCCAGGTCCAGACCATCAAGGACGCGCTGGCGCCCTGGACCGCCCGGCAGATGTACCTCAACTTCGCCGAGACCCAGGCACCCGCAGCGCCGTTCTGGACCGAGCACGCCTACCAGCGGCTGCGCGAGATCAAAGCCAGCATCGACCCCGCAGACATCATCCGCTCCAACCACCCCATCCCGCCCGCAGGCCGCTGATCGGCCCGCCGGTCGGAATGGGCCTGACATGTCTTCCCTTACAACACTTACCACCTGCACGTGGACCCCCGGGACAGTTCCTTCCGGGGCGGCGACGGGATGATAACCGGCCCTTTGCCCGCCGGAGCGGTCGAAGCCCTCGCCGCAGATCTGTGGGGGCGGGGCGGTCTGCCATCCGACACTTCGCAGGTAGTGCCCTGACCATTCCCGCCGGGACGGCGCCGTGCGGTCGGCGCGGTGACTCGGTTCTTACCGGGCCGTGGTGATCCGGTCGATGAGGTCTGTGGTGCGGTTGATCCATATCTGGGAGCCGACCCGGGTCTCGAGCGCCAGGCCGGCCCGGGCGTGTTCGGCGGCCTCATCCAGGCGGCCTAGCCGCCAGGCCAGCCCGGCCTGCAGGCTGTCGACGGCACCGCCGCAGTCGCCCACATGACCCACGATAGCCAGCTCGCCGGCGTGCGGTGCGAGCTGGCTATGCAGCCAGGCGGGGTCCGGGACGCCGAGTGCGGTAGCGACCTGGGCCCAGTAGGCGATCGGCTGGAACCAGGTCCACGACCGCGGCGGCGGCGCGAACCAGCGGTTTGTGATCTGGCGCGCCCGCTCCGGGTCGCCCCGCAGCACGAAGCCCAGAGCAGCGGCGGGAGCGGCAAGGTGAGGAATGGACGGATGATCCGGCTGCGCAAGGCGCACAGCGATCTGCTCGGCGTGGTCGGCAAGCGTGCCGGCGAGCAGCATCTGGCAGCTGCCCAGGATGAACTGGCCTGGTTCCTGCCAGGTGGTGCCCAGGTTCAGCATGGCCCGGGAGGCTGGCTCAATGATGTCGGCGGCGCGCTCGACGTCCCCGGCGGCGAAGTAGCGGCACGCCTGCACGAAGCGCAGCTGTACCTGCAGCTCGGGTGAGTGGAGCATGTCGGTGGCGAGCCTCCACGCCTGCTCCAGCTCGGCGTCGAACCGGCCGAGCTCACCGAAGCGGATCCGTTCGACCAGCAGCCTGGCCAGCAGGATCGCCCGCACTTGCGGGGCGAGGCCTGGCCGGCGGTCCGTGAGCATCTCGTCGAGGACCGCGCGGAACTGCGGCAGGTGGTCGGTGACCTCCGCCGACCACAGGTAGGCGCAGGCGGCGATACCGAGCTCGTCGGGCCGCCCGATCCGCTGCGCGGTGTCGAGGGCTTGGTTCGCGTAACCCCAGCCGCGGAGAGCCGCCTCGTCGAAGCACAGCTCGATGGCCAGGGTGGCCAGGATGCGGACGCGGCCGGCGGGATCGCCATCGCCGATCCGGTCCAGCTGCCGCTCGAGCAGCGCGATGAGACGGGTGTCGATCTCTCCCCATTCGCGTGGTCCCCACAGCTGTGGGGCGCCGAACGCGACCGCCGCCGCGAGCATCCGGTTTTCGTCGCCGATCCTGTCGGCCAGGCTGATCGATTCATCGAACGCGGCGTGCGCCTCGCGGAGCAGTCCGGCCGACCGGCGCGCCCGGCCGAGCTCGACGAGCACGTCACAGCGGGTGGCATCGGCATGCGGCATCGCCGGGGAGATAGCGGCAAGCGCCTGTTCCAAGTGACGGGCCGCGTCCTGCCAGGCGCCCTGCCGGACCGCCCGGGCGGCGGCCTCACGGGCGTACGTAACGGCTTTCGCCGGGTCGCCGATGGGGCCGGCGGACAGGTAGTGGTAGGCGATCTGGACGACATCGGCGGTGCTGGCGGAGGAGATGTCCTCCAGCGCGTTCGCGACCCGGGCGTGCAGCCGCGCCCGTTCCACCCGGCTGAGGCTCGCATACAGGCTCTCGTGGATGAGCGGGTGCCGGAAGCCGAACCCCCAGCCGCCCTCGGCCGTGGTGACCAGGCCAGCGGCGATCGCCGGCTCCAGGTCCAGCAGCAGATGCTCGGCGTCGACGCCTGTCACGCGTTGGAGCAGGTCCAGCTGCAGGTCCCGTCCCGCCACGGCGGCGACCATGAGAAGCGACTGGGTGTCCTCCGGAAGCCGTCCGGCCCGGCGCATCAGCACGTCGCGGATGCCGCTGGGCACGTCGTGCGCGCGCACATCGCCGGCGGTCAGCGGCTGGCGCCATCGTTCGCTGCTGATCAGCCGGATCAGCTCGGTGGTATAGAACGGGTTGCCGCCGGTGCGGTCCATCAACGCGGCGACCACGTCAGCTAGGGGCGGTTGCCCGGTCAGTCGCTCGACTACCGCGGCGACATCTGCCGCCGTCAAGGCGCTGACCGCTACCCGCTCCGCGCCTGGATGGCGGAACAGTTCCCCCAGCGCCTGGCCCAGGGGACCGGACCGCTCGGTGTCGCGCACCGTAGGCAGGACCAGCACGGCCATCCGGTGCAGGTCGCCCGCCAGCAGCTGCAGCAGGGCCAGCGACGCGTCGTCGGCGGCGTGCAGATCATCGACCACCGCGAGCACCGCAGCGTCGGCCGTGGCCTCGCCGAGCGCGGCGGCCACCGCCTCATAGGCCCGGAACTGGCGGGCGCTGTCTTCCCCCTCGGCCGCGACCTCACCGTCCAGTCGCTGCCGGGCCGCCCGGACCAGCGGCCCGTCCGGCAGCGCCTGCAGCAGCTGGCTCCACGGCCAGTACGCGGGTGCCGACGCGGCGTCCAGGCACCGGCTCCAGGCGACCGTGACTCCCGCGGCCACGGCCAGGCGCGTCCCCGCCTCCGCCAGTGTGGTCTTGCCCGCACCCGGCTCACCGACCAGGACCACCGCCCCGCCCTCGCCGGAACAGACCTGCCGGAGCCGGCCCTGAAGATACGCCAGCTCCGCATCACGGCCGACCAGGGAGGGCGCGGTCAGCCCCGCATCCGGCTGCGGCCCGGCACGCGGCACCTCAGCGTGCCCGGGCGCGGCATCAGGCGGCACGGCAACTGGCGCCGTGGCGCGCCGGCTGGGCCTGTCGAGGGAGGGGTCCTGGGCGAGCACGGCGGCCTCCAGCCGGCGCAGTTCGGGTCCGGGCTCCAGGCCGAGCTCGTCGGCCAGCACGGTGCGGCATCGCTGGTAGGCGTGCAGCGCGTCGGCCTGCCTGCCGCAGCGGTAGGCCGCGACGATCAGCTGCCCCCAGCGCCGTTCCCGCAGCGGCCGCGCCGCCACCATGGCCTCCAGCTCGGCCGCGGCCTGAGCATCCCCGCCCAAAGCCATCCACGCGTCGACCCGGTCCTCCAGGGCGAGGTCATGCGCCTCTACCAGCCGGGCCACCACCGGCACGGCCCACGGCTCGCCGGCGAACTCGGCCAGCGGATCCCCGCGCCACAGCGTCAGCGCGTCCTCCAGGTCAGCGGCCGCGGGCGCGGGCTGGCCGGCCGCCAGGTCATCATGCGCCTGCCGGGCCAGCGCCTCGAACCGCAGCGCATCCACCTGATCGCCCCCGACGCGAAGCGCGTACCCAGGGTCCTGGGTCACCAGCACCCGGGCGGGAGCCCGCGCCGGGCGGTCAGGTTCGAGCAGCCGGCGCAGCTGCGAGACGTAGGCCTGCACCGACGCGCTGGCCGCCGCGGGCGGCTCGTCCCGCCACAGCAGGTCGATCAGCCGGTCCGCCGGGACCACGTGCCCGGCCTCCACCACCAAGATCGCCAGCAGTGCGCGCTGGAGCCGCGGACCGGGGGCGACCTCCTGGCCGTCCCGGTCCACGCGGAAGGAGCCCAGGACGGCGAAGTGCAGGCGGGTGTCGCCGGTCATCTCGGACCCCAGGTCGGGACGCATGATCCAAGTCTGACACGCAGTCCCTGCCTGCGCTGGCCAGCCGCCGCCCGTCCTGGCCTGCACGGTGCCAGGGCGGCCTAGAGCAGTAACACGAGGCGGCTGTGGCCGTCCGTCGGCGTCCTGGCCGGCGGCGGCGAGCCCGGCCGCGGCCAGCAGCGACGCGGCCGCTCCGCCTCCTGCCACGACGGCGTGCACCTGCTCGGAGCCGTCTGCCCGCCGTCAGGTCAGCGCGCCGGTGAGGAGCCGGCGGCCCAGGCTCCGCCCGCGCAGATGCGCCCGGACCCCGACGCTGGTATCTACCCGGTCAGGGTCACCGAGGCGACTTGGCCGCGACTTGGCCGCGACTTGGCTTCCGGTCAAGTCGCAGTCCTGCCGGAGGCCAAGCCGCCGCGCCGATGGTGGTGCTCATAACCGCGATGCCCTGGCGCGAACGGCGCTCAGCGGCGCCCAGGATCAGCAGAACCGGAAGGTACCCCGGTAAGTCGCATCGCACCCGTACAGAGAGGAATTACCGCCATGACTGTCCACGACGCCGAGCCCAGCCGCCCGCCGCGTAGTGAGCCCGCCCGCCTGCCGCGCGGCGTGGCGTGCGCCGCGCACGTCTTCGCCGCTCACGTGCGCGCCGATCCCGGCCGGGCCTGGGCGGCGCTGACCGACCCGGGCCACAGCGCCGCCTGCCTTCACGGCCTGGCGGCGCACTCGACGTGGGTGCCCGGCGACCCCATCGAGTTCCGCCTCGGCGGCCGCGCCGGGGCGATCGGCCGGGTCCTGCACGCCCGGCGCCCTGAGCGGCTGTCCTACCTGCTGCAAGCCGGGCCGGGCGACCCGGCGGCGTACCTGACCTGGCTGCTGCGGTCGGCGCCGGGCGGGTGCGTGGTCCGGCTGGAGATCGACCAGGTCGACTGCCCCGACTCAGCACAGGACGCGGAAGACATCTGGCTGCCGGTCCTGGCTGCGCTCCAGCTCCTGCTGAACCCGGCCTGACAGCTCTCGCGCAGGCTCAGCTGAGCCTCCCCATCACACCCGATGGTGATCACAGAAAGCGACTATGGCGAGCAGGCGGCCCGACGACCAAGAGGAGCACGTCAATGTCCGAGGCACAGCCGATCAACGGCCGCGACATGGCGATCGCCCACCACATCTTCCGCGACACCTGCGACGAAGCTGCGCGGCTGGCCCGCGCGGCACCGACGCCGTCACCAGGGGCGCGGTGCATGGAGGGCAAGATGACCGACGTGTTCGACCTGGTAGTTATCGGTTCGGGTCCTGCGGGTGAGAAAGGAGCCGCCCAAGCGGCGTTCTTCGGCAAGAAGGTGGCGATCGTGGAGCGGTCGTCCGAGCCGGGCGGTGTGGTAGTCAGCAATGCCGGGATCCCGACTAAGACGTTGCGCGAAACCGCCCTTTACGTCACGGGGTTCAAGCAGCGGGAGGTCTACGGCCTGAGCCTCAATCTTGATCCCGCGGTCACGCTGAGGTCTTTGACCAGCCGGGCGGCAGAGGTCTTCGCCATGTCCGCACAGGCTGTCCGGGCTAATATCGGCCGGCACGGCATCGAGTTGATCTACGGGAACGGCTCGCTCGGCTCCGACCGGCGGGTCCGGGTCCGGCTGGCATACGGCGGCGAGCGGGTCCTGTCCGCCGGGATGATCTTGCTCGCCCCCGGATCGCGCCCCGCTCACCCGGCCGGTATCCCCTTCGACGACCCGGACGTGCATGACTCGGTATCGATCCTCCGGCTGGACCGCATCCCCCGTTCCCTGGTGGTAGTAGGTGCCGGCGCCGTCGGCTGCGAGTACGCCTCTATTTTCACCGCTCTCGGGGTGAGCGTGACGCTGCTTGACCCCGGCCCGCGGCTGCTTCCCTTCGCCGACGCGGAGGCCTCGGACGCGCTGGCCGCAGCGTTCCGCGCCGTCGGCATGGACCTCAGGCACGGTGTCCGGGCGGCGGTCATCGAGCGCGCAGGCGGCATTCTCACAGTCCGGCTCAGCGACGGCGGACTACTGCGGCCTGAGAAGGTCCTGTTCGCGGCGGGCAGGCGGGGGAACACTGACGGACTCGGGCTGGAGGAGCTCGGCGTCGAACTCGACCCGGCGGGTCGGATCGTGGTGGACCGGCGATTCGAGACCACCGCAGCCGGGATCTACGCGGCTGGCGACGTCATCGGGCCGCCGGCGCTGGCCAGTGTGTCCATGGAACAGGGCCGGGTTGCCGTCTGCAATGCGTTTGAGATTCCCTTCAAGGACGCCGTGGACACGCTGGCCCCGCTGGGGGTATATACAATCCCCGAGCTGGCCATGGTGGGCATGACCGAAGAGCAGGCCCGGGCTGACGGCATTGACGTGGAGACGGGAAGCGCGCCCTTCGCGCTGAACACGCGGGCCATCATATCCGGCAGCACCGAAGGCTTCATCAAGCTCGTCTTCCGCCGGGACACCAAGCAGCTGCTCGGCGTCCATATCGTGGGCGAGACCGCTGGGGAACTGATCCACCTCGGCCAGTCCGTGCTGCACGTCGGCGACACCATCGACCGGTTCATCAACGCCACGTTCGCCGTCCCAACCCGCACCGACCTGTATAAATACGCGGCCTACGACGGTCTGCAACGCATGACCGGGCGCACGTCGCAAGCGCCCAGGAGCCCCGCCCAGCCGCCCGCTTCAAGCCCACCCGATCACGCCCGACCCGCCCTTGCCCGGCCTGAGCTAGTGGCCCGGTCCTGAGTTCCTCGATCACCACGCGAGGCCGGGCGGCCCCGGGGAATCACACCTCCGGACTTCCACGGATCTGCGCGAAACAATCTCCCGTTACGCGGCTCCTGCCATCCTGACCGCCAGGCCGAATAGCGGGAGCGCTGGGCTGCGACGCGTTCCCCGCAGAGCCTCGCTTCGGACCTGGCCGGCGGCAACACCAGCCGGCGGTCCGGCAGCCCGCGATCTCGCGGGTGGTCCCCGTCGAGTAAGCCGAGATCTTTCGGTGACAAGGCACCGGGGCCTGGTCTGGCCAGCGAGGAAGGGAGCTTGGTGCTCACTTGGGTCCGGCTTGGGGTGTGGGGCTGAGCGGCACGCAAGCGGGGACCAAGAGCCTGACCGCACGCTCGTGGCGTACGTAGTCGTCGGCGCGCGAGCCACAGCCGCCGCCGCGAACGAGATGTCACTCCACCGGAAAGGAGCACCGATGACCTCCTCGCAACGCCGCACGGTGACGATCGTCTGCGTCGCCACGGCCATGTTGATGCTCGACATCGCCGTGGTGAACACCGCGCTGCCGCGCATCGCCCGAGACCTGCACAGCGGGATCACTGACCTGCAGTGGGTCGTCGACGCCTACACCGTCGTCCTCGCCGCCTTCGTGCTCACGGCCGGTTCGCTCGCCGACCGCTTCGGTCGGCGGCGCGGGCTCCGGCTCGGTCTCGTCCTGTTCACCGGCGCGTCAATCGTCTGCGCGTCGGCGAACAGCATCGCCGTCCTCGACGTCGCCCGTGGCGTCCAGGGCCTCGGTGCCGCGATCATGTTCGCTACCTCGCTCGCGGTGCTCGCCGCGGCGTT